>NZ_JBOZWP010000011.1:0-152500 GCF_050865035.1 Shewanella sp. GXUN23E
TGGACATATCAAACATGACTAGCCGTACTTACTTTTACTGTCGAGTGTCTACCGCAGAGCAGACTACAGCTAACCAGATACAAGCATTTAAAGACCGTGGATATGAGGTTGCCCCAGCCTTCGTAACCTCTGAGACGGTCTCTGGTGCAGTCTGTGCAATGGAGCGTAAAGGCTTTCGAGCGATGGTCGAGCATAAGCTCATGGCTGGCGATACTCTGGTGGTATTGAAGTTAGACCGCTTGGGACGTGACAACATTGATGTCCAGAATACCATTGCCATGCTTCAGGAGAAGGGCGTCAATGTACATAGCCTAGACCTACCTGTCGCTGACCTAACGTCATCTGAGGGCAAGCTGATGCTGCGTATGTTTACCGCCTTTGCTGAGTTCGAGAGAGACCGCATCCGTGAGCGCACTATGGAAGGTCAGGCCAGAGCGAGAGCTGAAGGTAAGACCATTGGGCGTCCAGCTAAGGCAACGCCTGAGAAAGTGGCAGAGCTGCGTCAAACCATGTCCATAGCCAAGACTGCTCAAGCTCTGGGAATATCAGAGGCTACTGTGAAGCGCATGTATGCTGAGTCCAAGAAGGTGAGCCCCTGATTGCAAGGGCTTATGGGGGGCGTCAGAGAGGCTTTAAAGCAGTCATAAGTCGTGGTGCTACACTACTATTTCTTTTGTGTTTTAGTGGCTTACGGTGGCTCTGAGGGTCTTCTGACGCAATGCTATGAGGGGGTTCTGTCTGTTACTTTGGCTTCTGTCTGTGGACGCCTGTTTTTTTGCTGATGACCACCTAATCAATACCTGCGGTACGACTATAGGAGAGCGTGGCAAATGCTTGTGCGTATCTCCAGCCCTTCCTTTGGTTGGTCATACTTTCGTGCCCCAAGGTAGAGACTTAAGGTAGTCTAAAGTCACCGAATGACCCAGTAAGGTCTGAGGAGAGACTGAGGTCTGTCTATAGGTAGTCTAATGACCAAGTGTGTCTAAGGTGGTAATAATACTAACAAAGACAGGAACTAAGAGGTCTGAGGTCACCTAAGGTGAGTCTTAAGGTATGTCTATAGAGGGGGCTGTGGCTAGTATCATATTTCGACCTTAAAGTAAACACATTTGTGCTGCTTTGAGGTTTTTAGTCGTCTTTTTGGTCTTTATTTGAGCAGGTGTCATTCCCAAAAGTGACCTAAGGAGTATAGGCGCATCCTTGCGCCCAACTGAAGACCATTAATTAAGACACCGTGGCATATAGCCCTAGTGTTTCACTGATGATACAGGGATGACCACCAGCAAATGCAGTCATAGCTTCCGATGGCGTAGGATGAATTACCCAAGTTAGTTCGAGAGCAGTCTCTGGGCTAACGTTGCAGACTTCTGATGTCAAAACCATAGACAATGCATCGCAGGTATTATCAATCTGTGCTTGGAATCGCTCAGGAATAGGAGTGATAGTATCGATTAACATAGTATGTCTCCATTGTCGTTGTTGCGGATGATGCCGGAGAAGATACCACGGTGAGCCAGTGGCATGACGGTAGTCTACTATCGTGTTCTTTTTCCTGTGATAATCGTCTCAGAGTTTAGTTTTGTGAAATAAGTACAGTACAAAAGTGTTGTATAGAACATAGGTTTACCCATCAATTCCAGAGCATGGCTTAGCTTATCCAGGCTGTGCAATCACACCAATCCGGCCTGATCGGAACTTAACAACAATAAACGGTGTACCCTGAATGACAGAACTGCAAAAGATGCTCAATGGCGAGGCATTCGACGGCGGCGATGCCGGGATCTGCGCCCTGCGCGATCGGGCGTTTGTGCTGGTGCATGAGATAAATCAGTGTGTTGATGTGGATGAGGCGCAGCCTTTACTGCGTGAACTGCTGGGCGAGGTGGGGCCTGAATCCTTAATTCGGCCGCCATTTCGTTGTGAGTTTGGCCAGCATATCCGCATTGGCCGCAAGAGCTTTTTCAACAGTGGCGTGACCATGCTGGATGGCGCGGCCATCACCATAGGCGACAATGTGATGGTGGGGCCCAATGTGCAGTTTTATACCGCCTCCCATTCGCTCAATTATCTTGAGCGCCGCAGTTGGGCTACCTTCTGCCGTCCCATTCAGGTGGAAGATGATGTGTGGATTGGCGGCAATGCGGTGATCAATCAGGGGGTGACCATAGGCGCTCGCGCCGTGGTAGCCGCTAACTCAGTGGTGAATCAGGATGTGCCACCGGATACTCTGGTGGGCGGTACGCCGGCGAGAATTATCAGGCACTTGGTATAAGTGATACACAAAAGCCTGTGGCAATGCCACGGGCTTTTTGTTTATCTGGAGTCCTAACCTTGCCAAGGTAAAACTGATGATGAACAAGCACGGGAAGTGCGCCAGATCAGGGCAAAGGCAGAACCCGCTTTTTGTGGCTCAATGGCTTTTGGGGTTGGTGCACCATTACGGCCATCAGCTGGTCGGTGCTCATGCACTGGGTATCGCCACTCGAGCCCTGGTGGCTGAGGTTGGTCATTGCGCTGATCGTGTTTCCCATCGGCGGACTGGGATGGGCGGCTTATGTCTGGAAACGGAGTGAAGCGGCTTATGGGCAATCAGGCCGGACGAGGGCCTGTGCGCTGGCGGGCAGTGGCAGCAATTAACCATGAAAGGTCAACAGACCCTGAGCAATGGCTCACCTAATTGATCAGGTGAAGCGTAGAGGATAACGCAGGTCATCCTCCATGCTCTGCCGAATTGTGAACCCCAGTCAGCAAAATTAGCATTTGCTGATTAAGTCGGCCAAAAGGGCGGTTTTTCGCTGTTAAATCAGGCTGGCCAGCATCTCGTCTGAGTATTCCACTACAGGCTGCCCGGCCTTTACTCGGGCAACATAATCAGGGTTGGCGATAAAGGGACGGCCGATGGCAAGCAGATCGAATTTGCCTGCGGTAATGGCGTTATCTCCGGTTTCGGCGCTGTAGCCGCCCACCCCCACCAGTGTTTTGCGGTAGTGGGATCTCAGGTAGGCCGAAGCGGTGCCATCCAGATAATCGAAGGTCATGCTGTCATCGAAGATCCCCAGGTGCAGATAGGCCAGATCCCGCTGTTCCAGCTGCGTCAGCAAGTAGTCAAACACCTCACGGTCGCGGGCATCAGCCCCCATATTGAAATAAGCGCCCGGTGATACCCGCAATGCGGTGCGATCGCTGCCGATGCGGGCGATGATGGAATCTACCACCGCCAGCGGGAAGCGCGCCATGTTCTCAGGTGTCTGACCATATTCATCGGTGCGGATATTGGCGGCGTGGTGCAGGAACTGATCAATCAGATAGCCGTTGGCGCCGTGGATCTCCACGCCGTCAAAACCGGCTTCCATGGCGTTGGCAGCGGCCTGGGCATAATCTTCAACCAGCTGCTTTATGTCGGCATGGCTGGCAGCCTTTGGTACGGTATAAACCAGTTCACGCATACGTGGCACGCTGCCTTCCACCGCCAGTGCTGACGGTGCCAGCACATACTCGCCGCCAAAGAAGTGCGGATGAGCGACCCGGCCTGTGTGCCACAGCTGGGCAAACATCTTGCCGCCCTTGGCGTGCACCGCCTCTGTCACTTTGCGCCAGCCGTCGATCTGTGCCCGGGTAAACAGCCCCGGAGTATTGGGATACCCCTGACCGTCGGCACGGATAATGGTGGCTTCGGAAATGATGAGGCCGGCATCGGCGCGGCGGGCGTAATACTCGACCATGGCCTGAGTAGGTACCAGATCCGGATCGGCCATACAGCGGGTCAGCGGCGCCATCAAAATTCGGTTTTGCAGTGTCAGGGTTGGGTTCAGTGAGTAGGGAGTAAGCAGCTTGTCCATGGTTCAGCCTTTGGATTGATATTTGAATGTTTGTTCAAGTTAGACTAATTTGAATGAGCGTTCAAGATCTTTTTTGAGCGTTCATTCAAACTAAGTTAGAATCCAGAGTTATCCAAGCTATCAGAGAATCTTAATGCGCACTGCAGAGTTTGACCGTCAGCAAGTACTGAGCGCCGCCATGGATGCCTTTATTTGCAAGGGCTTCAGCAAAACCAGTATGCAGGACCTGAAACAGGCCACCGGCCTGCATCCCGGGTCTATTTATTGCGCCTTTACCAATAAGCGTGGTCTGTTGCTGGCGGCGCTCGAGCACTATCGGCAGCAGCGCACCGTTGAGTTTGAAACCTATTTTACCGGCAAAGACTCAGTGCTGGCGGGGATTGCTGCCTATCTGGCAGGCGTGGTGGATGAATGTGAGCGGGACGAAATCAAAGACTGCTTGCTGCAAAAGGCGCTCAGTGAACTGGTCCATCAGGATGAAGAAGTTGAAGCCCTGATTGGCTCCATGCTCACCGACTGGCAGGCAGCCTTTACCGATAAACTGCGTGAGGCGCAGCGTCGCGGTGAACTGGCCGCCAATCGTGACTGTGAGGCATTGTCACAGTTTCTGGTGATGGGCATTTATGGCATACGCACCTATGCCCACACCAAACCCGCCAAAGGGGTACTGGCCTCACTGGCTGAGCAATTGCTGGCCCATATTCGCGGCTGACAGGCTCTGTCGCAACACTCCTGTATTCTACTGGCCGCAAGTCTGGATTTAGCTTATTTATTCAGATTGTCCTGACTCAGATTGGCAGTGCTCAGATTAATGAGGCCGAGCACTGCGCTCGCGCAGGAACTGGTTGGTGGGGGCAGCCCCAATCCATGCCCAAGTTTTTGTCCGGTTGATTTTTGTGTCTTAGGGAAGGTGCGAACAAGTCCTCGCGGCACTCTGGCTTATGAGCAGAAGACAGTTCGAGGTATTTAGATAAAGGAAGGCTGGTTGCCTTTCAAAGCTGAATACCGAAGAAATGGCGATTGCTCGAAAGCCCCGTAGGGCGAGGCTGACAGCCCTAGCTGCTTTGTTGCAGTTCTTGATAAGGACTAGGGCCATTAGCTTCACACTGCGCCGCGCATCTAGAAGCTGTCAGCACTCGCAGAGCACGCACGGGACTTATTCGCACCTTCCTTAGCCACGTGCATTCAAGCGATTGGTAAAAAAGCCGTTTTTATTCTGTGGCCGACACTAAACTCCATCAATATTCCGATGATTAAAAGTACATTTTTTGCGATATTAGGTGTAGAATTTCGCCTCTTTAGAGTAAAAGCTCTAATCCGCATTCAGTCTGATGTCTGTTCACGTTATCTGCAGACGCGAGGAAAACACGTGAGATTATCAATTTTGGCGCTTTGCCTGGTACTGCCGCTGTCTGTGCAGGCGCAGCCCCAGCCTCAGGCGCAAACGGTCAGCTTCGGTGAAGCCTGGCAGCAGCTGCAAACCGTCAGCGACAAGCTCAAGGCCGATGAGGCGCAGGTGAGCCGGGCCGAGGCGCTCAAGCGTGGCGGCGATGCGCTGGACTATCCCACGCTGGGGATCAGTGGCACTTACACCCATCTGGATAAACCGGTTGAGCTGGATCTGCGGGATCTCAATCCGCTGGCGTCCCTCAATGGCGGGCAACTGCCTGTGCCTATCCCACCGGCTCTCGGTGGTTTGCTCGAAAGCCTGCCTATGGTGACGCCTTTTACCGAGCAGGATATTTTCCGCGCCAGTCTGCAGGCACTGTGGCCAATTTATACCGGCGGCAAAATCAGTGCTGCCCAGAGCATTCAAAAAGCCCAGGTGGCTGAGCAGCAACAGGCGGCAGAGCTCGCCAAACGGGACCTGTTTACCACCCTGGTGGACAGATATTATGGCGTGATAGTGACCCACAAAGCCTGGCAGACCCAGCAGGCGCTGGTAGATGCCCTGGATGAACATTTGCAGCATGCCATCAAGCTGGAAGCGCAGGGGCAGATCGCCAAAGTCGAGCGGCTCAATGCCGAAGTGGCAGTGGCCAATGCCAAAGTGAATGCGGCAAGTGCCATGCGTCAGTATCAGATGGCGCAAATCGCCCTCAGTCGTATGTTGCACCAGCAGCAGAGCGAGCCGGACTCGCCGCTGTTTATGCTGCCTGCCGATCCTTCCCTGCCACAGCTGACACAACTGACTCTGGCGCAGCATCCGGCGCTTAAATTGCTGGAGGCCAAAGAGGCTCAGGCTCAGGGACTGGTGGATGTAGAGAAAAGTCAGTACCTGCCCACGGTGTTTTTGTACGGCAACTACACCCTGTATGAAGATGACAGTCTGGCGTCGCAGATGGAGCCGGATTGGCTGGTCGGGGTAGGCATCAAGATGCCGATAATCAGTAACTCAGGCCGTGGTGACAAGGTGGAGGCCGCCAAAAGTGCGCTGCTGCAGGCCAGATACACCAAAGCCCAGACCCGTCAGGACTTAAGCCTGCTGCTGGATCAGAGTTTCCGCCAGCTGGAGCAGGCGCGCGAGGAGGTGAGTTCACTCAATACCTCACTGGCGCTGGCCGAAGAAAACCTGCGCCTGCGGGAGCTGGCCTTCAATCAGGGTATGTCGACTTCGATTGAGCGGGTGGATGCTCAGGTGAAGCTGACGGCGGTGCAAACCCAGCAACTGGCGGCGACTTATCGCTATGTGCAGGCCTACGCCAGACTGATGGCAGTTTCCGGTCAACTCGATGAATTTATTGCCCGCAGCAGCCTGAGTGCTGAGCGGCCAACACACACTGAACACACAGATGGGGAGAATCACAATGCGCGCTAACCGAATCCTTGCCCTGGTGGTATTACTGGCGCTGGTTATCGTGCTGGCATACGGCCTCAAACTGGCTTACAGCCCCAAGGCGCAGGTACTGCAGGGGCAGATTGAAGCCCGTGAATATCATATTTCCTCCAAAGTGGCCGGTCGCATTGAGCAGGTGATGGTGCGCCGTGGCGACAGCGTGAAAGAGGGCGATCTGCTGTTCTCCATCAGCAGTCCTGAGCTGGATGCCAAACTGATGCAGGCCCAGGGGGGACGGGATGCTGCGCTGGCGCTGAAAGACGAAGCCGATGCCGGTGCCCGCAAGCAGCAGATCATGGCGGCCAGAGAGCAATGGCAGAAGGCCAAAGCCGCTGCTGAGCTGGCGCAAACGACCTTTAAGCGGGTTGAGAATCTGTTCACCGAAGGCGTTCTGCCGCGGCAAAAGCGGGATGAGGCCTATACCCAATGGCAGGCGGCCAAATACACAGAGCAGGCGGCGCTGGCCATGTATCAAATGGCCCAGGAAGGCGCCCGTGAGCAAACCAAGGCCGCCGCTGCCGGTAAGGCGATGATGGCGCAGGGCGCGGTGAATGAGGTGGAATCGGTACTTAAAGACAGCCAGATGCGCGCGACTCACTCAGGTGAAGTCAGCGAAGTGCTGCTGTTTGAAGGCGAACTGGCGCCCACCGGCTTCCCTGTGGTGAGCCTTATCGATATGCAGGATAACTGGGCACTGATGCAGGTGCGTGAAGATCTGCTCAAGCACTTCAAAATGGGGCAAACCCTCAAGCTGCGCATTCCTGCGCTGGATACCGAGGCTCAGTTCAGGGTGAGCTACATCAGCCCTATGGGTAACTTCGCCACCTGGCGCGCTACTGAGGCGGGGCATGATTTCGACATGCGCACCTTCGAGGTAGAGCTGCGTCCGGTCACTCCGATTGACGGTCTGCGCGCCGGTATGTCGGTACTGCTGCCCCTTGAATAAACGGCAATAACGCTAAGGACCTGAGATGTTTGAGCCGATTGTCCGTGAATGGCGGGCATTGCAGAAAGATCCCTGGCTGCTGGCGCTGGTCAGCTATGTGCCGCTGCTGCTGGCGCTGGGACTGTGGGGGCTGTTTTCGGCCGCTGTGCCCAGAGAATTGCCGGTGGCGCTGGTGGATTTGGATAACACCAGCCTCAGCCGCGCGCTGGGACGGCAAATTCAGGCCAGTCCGGCCAGTACGCCGCGCTCATATGGCAGCGAGGCGCAGGCCATTGATGCCATGCAGCGCGGTGAAGTATTTGGCATGGTGATCATTCCCAATCAGTTCAGTGCCCGTTTGCAAAGCGGCAAGCAGCCGACGCTGGAGATCCGTTATAACGGCCAGTTCCTGCTGGTCGGCAAGCTGCTCAACAGCAGCTTGCAGCAGAGCCTGGCCCCGGCACTGCAATCCCTGGCCCGCACCAGCCAGCTCGCCAAAGGCGTGCCCAGTGTGCAGGTCGGGGTGAATATCAGCCCGATAAGTTTTCAGATCACGCCGCTGTACAACCAGGCCAGCAACTATGTGGCATTTTTGATGCCGCCGCTGTTTATTGCGCTGTTTCAAATAGTTGCCATGCTGATTTTCGTCAATGCCCTCAATCGTGAACTGGATGTGGGCAGCTATGGTCGCTGGCTGGAGCACTGGGGTGTGAACCTGGTGGTCAAGTGGCTGGTGTATCTGCCGCTGGCGCTGCTGCAAAGTGCGGTGATGATGGTGTTCCTTTACCGCTATCTGGGGCTGCCCATCAATGGTGGCTTCGCCTGGCTGATACTGGCGCAGGCGGTGATGTTATCCGCGGTGTTTTTGTGGGTGGCGGCCATCTTCTTCCTGCTGCAGGACAAGGCCAGGGTGGTGAGCTTCTGTACCGCCCTGTTTGCCCCGGCGTTTGCCTTTATGGGGGCGACCTTTCCGGTGCATGAAATGCCCGAATTAGCCAAGTGGTGGCGGGTATTGATGCCTTCCAGTCATTACATTGAATCCCAGGTGGCTGTAGTCAGTTATGGCCTGAGCGGCTCCGATATTTTCAATGAACTGGCCGGTTACTGGGGCTTTTTGCTGCTGTTGGTGCCCATTGCCGCACTGGCAATGCTGCGTAACAAGCAGTGGCGCAACGATGAGCTGGCAATTACCCCGGCGCCGATCGTGCGTGCTGACTCAGGGGAGGGCAGCCGATGAACTGGTGGACTTTAGTATGGCTTGATTTGAAAGCCATCGTCTCCGACAAGGCCATTGCCATCACTCTGTTTGGCGGCGTGCTGTTTTACTCAGTGCTGTATCCCTTGCCTTATCTGCATGAGGTGCCGACCCGTCAGGCGATCGTGGTGGTGGATCTGGATCGCAGCAGTTTAAGCCGCGAGCTAATTCGCCATGCCAATGCCAGTCCCAAGCTGGAAGTGGTCGGTACGGTTGGCGCTATCCCCGACGCGCAGGCCTGGATTGCGCTGCCGCGTGATGGTATTCAGGCTCATGGCCTGCTGGTGATCCCCGAGCATTTCAGCCGGGACATCAAGCTGGGCAAAGGTGCGACTCTGGCCATTGGCGGCGATGCCAGTTACTTCCTGGTGTATTCGGCCATTGCCGAAGGCCTGGTGGATGTGGGGATGGATTTTGCCACTGAGCTGAAGTGGCAGGCACTGACCAGTCGCGGCAGCAATCCGGTGGCAGCGGACATGCAATTGAATCCTTTGGATATTAATTCAGTCCCGGCATTTAACCTGTCGCTGGGGTATACGCCTTACGTGGTGCCCGGGCTGTTTTTGCTGATTTTGCAGCAAACCCTGCTGGTGGGCACCGGCATTCTGGGCGCCGGGCAGTGGCGTCAGCGTGGCTACTGGAGCCAGGTATCACCCTTGATGCTGCTGGGCTGTCGGGTGCTGGCCTTTATGCTGATTTACGGCATCTTCAGCGCCTACTATGTGGGCTGGTGTTACTACTGGTATGGCGCCAACCTCATGGCCAGCATGACTGAAATCGGTTTGCTGATGTTGCCGTTTCTGTTGGCGACCAGTCTGGTCGGAGTGGCGCTCAGCGCGCTGTTTACCCGGCGCGAGTTGCCTACTCAGATCTATCTGCTGTCGTCCATGCCGATCCTGTTTGCTTCCGGCTTTGTCTGGCCGCTGGCGCTGATCCCCCAGACGCTGGTATGGCTATCGCAGGTATTCCCGGTAACCCCGGTTATTATGGGTATGCTGGAGATGAACCAGATGGGGGCCAGTTGGCAGCAGATTCTGCCTTACTGGCTGCATCTGTGGCTGCTGGTAGCTATCTTTGCGCCGCTGGCCTGGTGGGGGATCCGTCATCACAGAGTCATGCTGGACAACACCGCAAGCCCTGACCGCGAGCCTTGAGTCGAGGACCAGTGCTGATGATTGATGCAAATGATTGATGCAAATTATTGTCGCAGAAAGCACGCAAGGCCCCTGAAAAACAAAAGCCAGACCGCAGGTCTGGCTTTTTCGTTGGCATGGTCGATTACAACAGGGTGAGCAGCAAGGTCTCTAGCGTTTGCTGGCCGCTGGGTGTGGTTAGCGTCAGGCTGATATTGGCCTGGCCGCTGTCACCGTCGTTTTTCAGGGTGAAGGTCGTAGTGCTGCCGCCCAGTGCATTGCCTTTGGGGACGGTATAGCCGTTAAAGCCCAGGGTGCCCAGATCCGTGCTGATGGTCAGAGCACTGCCCGAAGGCATGAGCTGATTGGCACTGTCATACAGGCGCACTGCGAAGGTGGCGGTGGCGTTGGCGGCAATGGGCAGTGTGGCGATAGTGCCCGAGGCGCTGTTGTATATCTCAGTGCCATCCTGCGTCAGGGTAAAGAAGGCCTGTGAGCCGGACATCACCAGCACCTGGGCCTTGCGAATATAGGTCTTGTTGGCTGTACCAGTGCCGCACAGACTGCCCTGACACTGGGGACCATTGAAGAGGTCGTCCTGAGGTGCATATTGATTGCTGCCATCAGGGTTGAAGAAGGGCTCACCGGACTCCCAGCTGCCAGTCTCGTTGTCATCCCTGAACGCATTGGGCAGATCGCTGAAACCACTGCTCAGGAAGGCTTCTCTGTCCAGGCCATTGCCATTGCAGGCGATGATGACGCCGCTGTCATTCAGGCAGGCCAGCGTGGTCCCCACCCCATCGGCGGCATCAAAGATATTGTTGCCATTGGTATCGAAGAAGGTTTCATGGCCCAGCGCATAGGCCAGCACTGTGATGCGATGATCCGGCACTCTGGGGGCCTGCGAAGTCCAGATGACGGAGCAGCTGCCATTTTGGGTTACACAGCTGGAGCCAATCTGTCCGCCCTCTGTGGTGAAGTTGACTGTGGTGTCATCGGGGACCGGGTTGCCAAAACTGTCAGACAGACGGGCGGTGACAGTCACCTGCTGACCATCTATGCCATCTGCTTCCGGGTTGGCGTTGGAGGTCGACAGGCTCATACCCAGTTGCTGCGGCAGGCCTGTGTTGATCGACAGTTGCTCAGATTGAGTCACTATGGTCTCACCGCTATCAGTGGCGCTGGCCTGCACCCGCACCGGGGTTGGGACAGTGCCTGCCAGCACCCGCACGCTGACCAGGCCTTCGGCATTGGTGAGGCCGGTATCGGTTGTCTCACCGTTGGCGAAGCTGATGCCGCCGACCAGGGTATCCAGACTGAAGTTAACCTCTTGCTGGGTAACGCCCTGACCATCAGAGCCAGTGACTTTAAAGGTGATTAAAGAGGACTCGCTGGCATCTGTGCCGCCGCTGCCTTTGATGCGGATGCTGGTGGGATCGGCCGAGATAAACTTAAGACTGCTGAGCGTCTGGCTGGCGAGAGTGAATTTCAGGGTGGCATTCAGGGTCTCATTACCCGCAACGGCTGTGGCGACTATGGTGTCTTCCCGGTCGCTGTTGCCTGCACAGCGAATGTCCTGAAACGTCGAATAAGCGGTACCAGACAGGGTAGTGACCGGGGAATCAATGGTGGCTGAGTCTGCCAGTACACAATCCGAGCTGAATTTGATGCTGGAAGGCGTCTGTACCTTGGTGATACTGCCATCGCTTGCCTGGGTAACCAGGCTGGCCTGAACTCCAAATGCGCCACCGGCGCTGACCAGAATCTTGCCCTGTGCATCCGCGGCCAGGCTGGTTTTCAGTTTACCTTCGATAAATTCATCACCGACAAAATGGCCGAGTTTGAGTATGCCCTCAGTGCCAATGGCGTCTTTGGCGATCACTTCATACAGACTGGAGGCGGTCAGAGTCAGGCCGCTGATTTGACTGCTGACCGTCATGCTGTGGGCGCCAAGTTCCGCTGCCGCCGGGGTGTAGCTGACCTGAGCAATACCGGCATCAGAGGTCAGTGCGGTGGCCGGCGTCAGGGTGGCGCTGCCGGCGCTGAAGCTGACCAGCTGATTGGCCATTGCCTGGCCCTGAGCGTCAGTCAGTTTGGCTTGTAGCTGCACGGGCTCATCGACCTTGAAGCGGGTCACCGGCTGGCCGCTGCTCATTATGCTGGCGCTCAGCGTGGGCTGAACCTCTGTGGGCGGCGTGGCTTCGCCAACAAACTCAAAGTTGCGTTTGGCGCTGATGGCATCACTGCCTTGCGGCGTGAAACTCAGGCTGACGGTACCTGCGCCCTGACTGCCGGCTGGATTGCTGATGATTATGCTGGCGCTGCCATCGGCCGATGTCAGTGCGGTGGCTGCCGATAGGCTACCCATGCTGGTGGTGAAGTTGATGATTTCCCCGGATTGAGGCGAGCTGCCTCTGGTGAGGGTGGCGGTGGCGCAGAAACTGTCACCGGCATTGAAGCTTTGATTGGTCGTGGTTTCGCCGCACTGGCCGTTGCTGCGGGTTTGGAAGCTGATACTCAGGCCGTAGCCGACTTCCTGACCTGAACTGTCTGTGCCATCAGCCGCACCGTTACAGCCGCTGAGCATACTTGCTGTGAACACCATGGCGAGCACCGCTGCGCCATAACCAAGCAGTCTTTGCATGGGGACATCCTTGTTAACTCAAGTAGCAAAGTGCCCTTATTCAAGGGCACTTTATCGAGGGGTTATTTAATTTCGCTGCGCAGGTATTTGACCAACTCTGCCGAGGATTTTGACTCGGGGCCTTTGGCCAGTTCCTTGCTTGCGGCACGAACCAGCTGACGCAGTTTCTGTCTGTCCAGATGTGGATGTTCTTCAACCAATGCCTGAATTTCCGCATCGCCATCAGTTATTAGTTTATCCCGAAGTTTTTCAAAAACCTGAATTTTTGCCGCTTCATTATTGTTTTTGTTGAGCAGGTTCGCCAGTTGCTGCTCAATGGGGGCGATCTCCTCACTGCGCATCAGCTTGCCGATAAACTGGATCTGGCGGCGATAAGCCTCGGTTCTTGGCTTGATCTTTTTGGTGGCGATCAGCGCATCGTACAGCTCTTCGCTGAGATCCAGTTTATCCAGCTGACTCTTGCTCAGATTGGCCAACTTATTACCCAGATCCTGCAGATCGGCACTTTCTTTCTTGTATGACGTTTTGCTGATGTAATCATCATCATTGTCATAGGGCTGTTTAAAATGTTCTGAATCACCAACGATATTCATGGGAAAACCTCACTATCAATATGCTGCCAATATTAACATTCGCAGCGGCATATCGCCTAAATCATTCTCAGCCGACGGTGATACCTTCGTCAGATCAGGATGTTAAATATCGGCCATTGGACAGGGATGGCGGTGGATTGGTCCCTGACTGACTGTTATGCTTAGGCCAACATAGGCCTGTGAAGAGACTAGACGTGTCGTCAAACAACATTGAACATGAGCTGGGCGCCCTGAAAGAAGCGGTCGCCATGGCATTGGATTATGCCCGTGAACAGGGCACCAGTGATGCCGAAGTTGCCATCAGCAAGCAGCAGGGTTTGTCGGTATCGACCCGCCTCAAAGAGGTGGAAACCGTGGAGTTCAACAAAGATGGCGCGCTGGGGATCACTGTCTACCGGGACGGTCGCAAGGGCAACTCATCCACCTCGGATCTGAGCCCGGAAGCGATTCGTCAGGCGGTGCAGGCTGCCAATGATATTGCCCGTTTCACCGGTGAAGACAGCTTCAGCGGACTGGCGGACAAAGAGCTGATGGCGACCGACATCCCGGATCTGGATCTGTACCACCCTGAAACCCTGCTGCCAGAGACACTGGCTGAGCTGGCGATTGCCGCCGAAGAGGCCGCTCTGGGCGCCGATGCACGCATCACCAATTCAGACGGCGCCAGTGCTAATGCCCATACCGGCATCAAAGTGTATGGCAACAGCCACGGTTTCCTCAACGGCTACTGCAGCTCGCGCTACAGCTTAAGCTGCGTGGTGATTGGTGAGGATGAGCAGGGCAATATGCAGCGCGATTACGATTACACAGTATCGCGCAAGTATCATGAACTGGCGCCGGCTGCGCATATTGGTGCCAAAGCCGCGATGAAAACCGTCGGACGTCTTGGCGGTCGCAAAATTGCCACTACCAAACTGCCTGTGCTGCTGAGCCCCGAGATCTCCACCGGCCTGATGGGGCACCTGATCAGCGCCATCAGTGGCTCCAGCCTGTACCGTAAGTCCAGCTTCCTGCAGGATTCTCTGGGCACCCAGCTGTTCCCGGACTGGTTCGGTATTGCCGAGCAGCCACATTTGCTGGCAGGCCTGTCCAGTGCGCCCTACGACAGTGAAGGGGTCGCCACCCGGGATCGCGCCATCATCAACGATGGTTTGCTGGAAACCTATCTGCTGACCAGTTACTCCGCCCGCAAGCTGGGGATGAAGAACACAGGTCATGCCGGTGGTATCTACAACTGGACCGTCAGCGACAGCGGCCAGACCTTTGATGAGCTGGTGAAGGTGATGGGCACTGGCCTGATTGTCACTGAGGTGATGGGGCAGGGTGTCAACATGGTCACCGGCGACTACTCCCGTGGCGCGGCGGGCTTCTATGTGGAAAACGGTGAGATCCTCTATCCGGTGGAAGAGATCACTATGGCGGGTAACCTCAGGGATATGTTCCGCAATATTCAGGCGGTGGCCTGTGACCGGGATTACCGCAGTGCCATCCGCACCGGCGGCATGTTGCTGGATCAGATGAAGATCGCCGGGAACTGAGAAGCTGGAACCTAGAACCTAGGGCCTAAAACAAAAAAAGCGAGACCTGATCAGGTACTCGCTTTTTTAGTATCTCGAGGCGGCTTGCCGCGACCTCGAATCTCGATCCTGGGACCTTATTTTAATCTTCCAGCTGCACCATCTCAGCCCAGAGGTCATGCTCATCTGAGTGAGTGATCACCGCGCGTACCATGTCGCCCGGGGTCAGTTCGGTTTCGCCGTTTAAGAACACCATGCCGTCGATTTCCGGAGCGTCGGCGTAGGAGCGGCCGATGGCACCTTCTTCATCCACGTCATCAATGAGGATATCCAGCTCGCGGCCGACCAGACGGGCCAGACGCTCGGCACTTATCTCTGCCTGCACTTCCATAAAGCGGCGGTATCTGTCTTCTTTGACTTCATCGCTGATAAGCTCACCCAGGGTGTTGGCCACAGCGCCTTCCACTTCTGAGTACTTGAAACAGCCTACGCGATCCAGCTTGGCTTCACGCAGGAAGTCCAGCAGGATCTCGAAGTCCTCTTCGGTTTCACCGGGGAAGCCGACAATAAAGGTGGAGCGGATCACCAGATCAGGGCAGATCTCACGCCAGCTCTTGATGGCGTCCAGCTGACGGTCAACCCGGCCAGGGCGCTTCATCATCTTCAGCACCCGTGGGCTGGCGTGCTGCAGCGGCAAGTCCAGATAAGGCAGAATCAAACCTTCGGCCATCAGCGGGATCAGCTCATCGACCCAAGGGTAGGGGTAAACATAGTGCAGACGGATCCAGGCGCCCATCTTGCCCAGCTGACGTGCCAGGGTGGTGATGTCCTGCTTGACCGGCATGCCGTTCCAGAAGTCGGTACGGCCGCCCTTGTCTTTGCCGTAGGCAGAGGTGTCCTGGCTGACCACCAGAATTTCCTGCACGCCGCTTTCCACCAGACGTTTGGCTTCATCCAGCACACTGCCAACGCCACGGCTGTCCAGATCGCCACGCAGCGCCGGGATAATGCAGAAGGTGCAGCGGTTGTCGCAGCCTTCGGAAATCTTTAAATAGGCGTAGTGCTTGGGCGTCAGCTTGACGCCTGTCTGGGGGATCAGACTGGTGAAGGGGTTATGCTCTGGCTTGGGCACATACTTGTGGACATGCTTGAGCACTTCTTCATAGCTGTGCGGGCCGGTGATCTCCAGTACATCAGGGTGTACCTGACGAATTTGGTTTTCCTTGGCACCCAGACAGCCGGTCACCAGCACCTTGCCGTTTTCTTCCAGTGCTTCGCGGATGGCATCCAGAGACTCTTCCACCGCCGCGTCGATAAAGCCACAGGTATTGACGATCACTAAGTCGGCATTGTCATAGCTGTTGGTGACCTCATAGCCGTCGATACGCAGCTGGGTCAAAATCCGCTCTGAATCCACCAGGTTCTTGGGGCATCCCAGAGACACAAAACCGATACGGTTGCCTTCGGTCTGTGACTCGTTGGCTGCCACTTCGGCCAGGGTTTTATCGGCCGTTTCCAGCGTGGTGGTTTGCTTGGGATTAAAGGTTTCAACTGTCATAGCGTTGCGAATATTCTCTGAATGCAAGGAATTCGGGGCGCCGAAGGGCGGCAAAAGCCAGCTTGGACGCATCAGGCGCGGGATTATACCTGAACCCGGATAAAGATACAGGGGAGCTGGTTAAAAAACACCCTTGCCGGGAGGTCGGATTCGGCGTACAAAAATTTTTTGTACTTTTCTAACCCCTTTTCTGAAATGGCCCGTTTATAGGGGTAAATCAACAAACAGTTTCGATTTATCCTGAGGAGTCTTTATATGAAACATACTGTGATTGCCGCCTTGCTGGGTTCTGTTGTATTTGCTGCTGCCCCCGTATTTGCCGATGTTCCGGATTTCCCTCATCTGGAGACTGTAGGGGTGGGTGAGATTATTGCCGTGCCGGATATGGCAGAGATCCATGTGCAGGTGGTGGTGACCGAGCCCACGGCGGCGGCTGCCAAGCAGGCATCAGACAAGGCGGTGGCGAGTTTTATCGCCAAGCTGAAAAAGGCGGGGTTGAGTGATAAAGACATTCAGAGCGCCAATATCAATCTGCAGCCCCAATACCTGTATCAGCAGGGGAAGACCCCTGAACTGACCGGTTATCAGGCCAGCCGCAGTGTCACTGTGGTGGTGCGTGAACTGCCCATGCTTAATGGCCTGCTGGATTCAGCCTTGAATGAAGGCATCAATCGCATCAACAACATTGAATTCAAAGCCAGCAATATGGAAGCGTTGAAAGCACAGGCCAGAACCGCAGCCATCAAGGATGCCCAGGCAAAGGCCAAGGCAGTGGCCGAAGGGTTTGGCGAAGAACTTAAAGGCGTGTGGCAGATAAGCTATATGGAACAGCAGCCTATCCGTCCCGTGATGTATGCCACTGCCCGAGCCATGAATGACGGTGTGGGTGAAAGCTACCAGAATGCTCAGATTACCGTGACTGACAGGGTCCAAGTGACTTACAAAATTTCCCGCTGAACCACTGCGGTAACATAGCGGCAAAATAGCCAAAGCCTTTGCTTTGGCTATTGTTTTTTAAAGATAAAAGGCGTTAACTGCAGATATTGGATACAGGTGCACAAGGAGTGGTTATGCCTGAGTCTGAGCCCAAACCCGCTGATAATTCCGGTGAACTTCACCCCGGTATGTATCATCCTGCCGCCTTTTATGTCCCTTCCGCCCGGGCCTCGCCGCCAGCATCGCAGGCAAGCAGTGTGCAACCCACTGAGCTGAGCGATTACCGGCTTTCACATCATGAGGTTCCCCGAAGTTGGGAGGCTGTCTTGATCGTGTTGCTGTTTGTGATTTGCCTGGTGCACTGGCTGTGGCAACAGCGTCATTGATTTGCACCTGTCTCAGGCCAGAGATTAAAAAAACGCACGAAGTCCTGCCATTGGCGCAGCGCAAGCTGCAGATCGCCGGCACAAAAACTCACCTCTGTGCCAGGCATGCACTGCGCCAGTCGCCACTGGGCGCGACGGCTCAGACTGAAGGGTTTGGGGTAGCCTCCCAACGTCTGGCGATCGCTCATCAGCACGATTGGCTGCCCATCGGGCGGCAGCTGCATGGCTCCCATGGTGATCCCTTCGGAAATCATACCCTTGGCATTGATTGCGGAGGCGCTGGCGGAGACTGGCGGTCCTTCCAGGCGGATCCCCATGCGGTCGCTTTGGGGGCTGATGCGATAGCGGCCGCTCAGCAGCGCGCTCAGGGTTTGTTCATCGAAGTCGGCGTGCTGGGCACCGGGCAGCAGACTCAGGCACACCGGCTGGCTATAGTCGGGCTGAAATTGGTCTGGCACCTTATGCAGCACCTTGGTGTGTGAGTCTTTGCTAACTGTCAGTAATTCACCGCTGGCGACTTTTTCACCATTCAGCCCGCCCAGTTTATTGCGCAAAACCGTGGCGCGACTGCCCAGCGCTACTGGCGTTTGAAAGCCGCCTGCGACCGCCAGATAACTTCTAACTCCCTGTGATGTCATGCCCAGTTTCAGCTGTTGACCCGCCCGAAGCTGAAAACTGCGCCAATTGGCCTGGGGCTTACCCGCTGCACTGGCGGACATGTCGGCGCCGCACAGCGCCAGGGTCATATCCTGACGGGCGACAAAGCTGGCGTTGCCCAGGGTGATTTCCAGCACGGCGGCGCTCATGGGATTGCCCAGCAGGCGGTTGGCCCAGCAATAAGCGTGCAGGTCCATGGGGCCACCCTGACTCAGTCCAAGCTGTGCCCCGCCAAAGCGTCCCACATCCTGCAGCAACGTCAGCGGACCGGGGGAGATTACTTCCAGCGCGGACATGGCTCGCCTCCCAATGCCAGAAATGCTTCCCTGTCTATGCCATAAAATTCCACCTGATCACCGGTCGAAAATGGGCTCATGGGGTCATGTGTCGGGTCGAACAGCGTGAGTGGGCAATTACCTATGATCTGCCAGCCACCGGGGGAGGCATCCGGATAGACGGCGGTCTGCGATTCGGCAATACCGACGCTGCCTTTGGGAATAAGCACTCTGGGGTGGGGGTGTCTGGGATGGCAGATGGCGTCATCGACCCGGGCCAGAAAGGCAAAGCCAGGTGCAAAGCCGATGGCGCAAACCGTGTAGCGGCGATCGGCATGGCGGGCGATCACCCCGGCCTCAGTCAACCCGGCGTGGCGTGCAAGCCCGGGTAGATCAGGGCCATATTCGCCGCCATAGAACACGGGCAAGCGATGCAACCTGGGCTGCGGTATATCGGCCTGACTGCTCTGCCACAGGCCGGGCAGTGCCGATGCCAGCGTCTCGAATGACAATCTGAGCGGATGATACTCCAGCAACAATGTGGTGTAGGAGGGGATCAGCTCCAGCAGTGCGCTGCCATAGCAGCCTTGCAGCGTGTGGGAAAAGGTGGCGATTCGGCTGGCAAGTGTGGGATCGATGGCATCCGCAAAACGCAGCAGCAGCTGATTTTCACCAACCCGGACAAGCTGTGGTGACGCTGAGGGGGTTAGGGGCTTGGATGTCATTGGCTGGCCAGTTGCGCGGCGATAGCCGCTATGGTGTTAACCGATGCCGGGTTATCACCGTGGACGCAGATACTGTCCACCTCCAGCGGCAATAGGCTGCCATCACAGGTGTTGACCGCGCCGCCTGCCAGCAATTGGGTTTGGCTGAGGATGGCCGCTTCACTGTCCAGTACGGCGCCGGACTCACTGCGGGGCATCAGTAGGCCATCCCGGGTATAAGCCCGATCGGCAAAGGCTTCCAGCAGCAGCGGGACTCCGGCTGCGCTGGCCAGCGCCCGGTACTGACTGTTATCGGCGCGGCTTAGAATCATCAGGCTGAGATGGCCCGGTAATCTGGCCACAGCCCTGAGGATGGCATTAAATACCGCAACGTCCTGCATCATCAGGTTGTAAAGCGCGCCATGGGGTTTGACATAGTCCACCCGGGCGCCAAACTGCGCGGCAATACCCATCAGCGCGCCCGTTTGATAGGCGATAAGATGGGAAATCTGCTCAGATGAGTGGGGGATATGCCGGCGGCCAAAGCCCTGCAGATCGGCGTACCCAGGGTGGGCGCCAATGCTGACATTATGCTGCTGCGCCAGTTGAACCGTGGCGGCCATCACATCCGGATCTGAAGCATGAAAGCCACAGGCGATATTAGCCTGCTGAATATGCGGCATGACCTCTCTGTCCAGTCCCATGGGCCACTGGCCGAAACTTTCTCCCATATCGCAATTCAGCGTTACCCCTGTTGTCATTGTCTGCCATCGGCTCCTGTGTGGTGTCTGCTGTTCATGATTGGGCTCTATGACTTTGTTGTCAAAATGTTTGTTGCTGGTTAGTGTGGTGTTTTGCGACCTCAAACGGAACAGCCCAATCTGTGATAACCCCAGCCGTTAACCGACAGCGTGTCAACGCTCAGGTCTTGAAAGTTCTGGCCGTCAAAGCCAAAGCCGTGAAATCATCGTCATGGGTGAAAGTCGCTGCGCTGCCCGGCCTGATTGCGCTGTGGCTGCTGGTTGGTTTTGCCGCGATGGCCGCCCATCCTCTGGGTGAACAGTCTCAGGGCAAATCTCCGGGTGTGCGCTGGGATATGCCGACGCCTTATGGCGATGCCACTCACCACAGTCGCAATCTGCGGGCGTTTGCCCAGGATGTGGCGCAGACCTCGGGGAATGAACTGCAAATCGTGCTGCATACCGGCGCGTCGCTGTTTAAACACAATGAATTGCCCAGAGCCGTGCGCAGTCGGCTGGTGCCCATAGTGGAAGTATTCGGTGGTCTGCTGGGCAATGAAGATCCGCTGTTCAAGCTCGATAATCTGCCGTTTCTGGCCACTGACTTTGACGCTGCCCATGACCTGTATCTGGCCAGCAAACCTGAGATGGAGGCCGCATTGGCGCAGCAGGGGCTGATGCTGCTGTTTTCTGTGCCCTGGCCGCCCCAGGGGCTGTACAGTCAGCAGCCGGTTAACGACCTGGCAGATTTTAAAGGTGCCAGAATGCGGGCCTACAGCCCGGTTACCTCAAGACTGGCGCTGTTGCTGGCAAGTCAGCCCACCACAGTGCAGACGGTGGAGATCCCTCAGGCTTTTTCTACCGGCATGATAGAGATGATGATCACCTCGCCCACCACGGGTGTCAGCTCCCAATCCTGGGATTATGTGTCCCACTACACGGATATTCAGGCCTGGCTGCCGCGCAATCTGGTGCTGGTTAATCGTCAGGCGTTTGAGCGGCTCTCCCCCAAGGCGCAGCAGGCATTGCTTGCCGCCGCCGCTCAGGCCGAGGCCCGCGGCTGGCAGTGGGCGCAGCAGGAAACACTGGAGAAAACCGCCCAGCTGGCGGCGCAGGGAATGCAGGTCAGCCCGCCGTCACCGGCGTTGATGCAGGGACTGAAACAGACAGGCGAAGTCATGACCCTGGAGTGGCTGCAGGAGGCCGGTGCCCGCGGTGAAGCAGTGCTGGAGCGCTATCGCCAGCGAAGGAGCCATCAACCATGAAGCCGCAGGACAAGATCACGCCAGAACTGACGCTCAGCCGCCCAGTGCGATTGTGGCTGGAGCGCCTGTATCTGGCCGGTGCCTTGCTGGCGGCGCTGGCTATTGTGCTGATTTGCCTTTTGATCCTCGCCCGTGTGGTGGGCCGCTGGTTTGGTGTGATTGTCCCGGCGGCGGACGATCTCAGTGGTTATCTGCTGGCAGCTTCGGCCATGTTGCCACTGGCCTATACCTTAAGGCGCGGCAGTCATATCCGGGTCACCCTGATTGCCGCCAGGGTAACCGGGGCGCTGCGCCACTGGCTGCAGCAGGGAGTCTTACTGCTGGCACTGCCGCTGGCGGGCTATCTGAGCTGGCATCTGGCCTTTATGGTGTGGCAAAGCGCGCAGTTTCACGAAATGAGCACCGGCTATCTGGCGTTTCCCATCTACTGGGTGCAGTGGCCGCTGCCTCTGGGGATGAGCCTGTTTACCCTGAGCCTGCTCGATACCCTGCTGACCGGCACAGGTGCTGCCCTGGCCGAAAGTGATGATGCCCTGACACAAAGTGATGAGGCGCTTACCCCAAGCGACCCACAGACTGAGAATGGCCAGCCGATCAGGGGTGAACATGAATGAACTGACGATCGGCATGCTCCTGCTGCTGGCGCTGTTTACCCTGCTGTCGGCCGGGCTGTGGATTGCGCTGACGCTTATCATGGTGGGCATGCTGGGCATGGCGCTGCTGGGCAATGATGCCTTTGGGCTTAACTATGCGCTGGCGACCTGGGGCGTGCTGTCAGATTGGTCGCTGGCGGCCTTGCCACTGTTTATCTGGATGGGGGAGATACTGTTCCGCACCCGCCTGGCGGGCAATTTATTCGACGGACTCAGGCCCTGGCTTGCTCATCTGCCGGGGCGCATGTTGCATATCAATATCTTAAGCTGCGGGATGTTTGCTGCGGTATCCGGCTCATCGGCGGCCACTGCCGCCACCATAGGACGCATGACCCTGCCTGAGCTCCGCCGCGCCGGTTATGACGAACGCATGGCCATCGGCACCCTGGCGGGGGCCGGCACCCTCGGACTGTTGATCCCGCCTTCCATTATCCTAATTGTCTATGGGGTGGCGGCCGAGGTGTCTATCGCCCGGCTGTTTGTCGCCGGTGTGTTGCCCGGCATCTTGCTGGTGGCGCTGTTTATGGGCTTTACCATGCTGTGGGCGCTCAGGCATACCGATGCCATGCCGGCTGACCAACACTGCTACAGCTGGCGGGATAAGTACCAGTCATTATTGAATTTATTGCCTGTGGGCAGCCTGGTGGCACTGGTGCTGGGCAGTATTTTTGCCGGTTGGGTGACCCCCACCGAAGCGGCGGCACTTGGGGTGCTGGGGGCTTTGCTGCTGGCGCTGTCGGGTGGGGAGTTGAGTGTGTCTCTGCTGGCCGACAGCCTGATGGGGGCGGTGAAAACCGCCTGTATGATCCTGTTTATTTTGGCCGGGGCGGCGTTTCTGACGCTGGCGATGGGGTTTATCGGCTTACCTTCGATGCTGGCGACCGAGATCGCTCAACTTGGGCTGTCGCCGCTGGCGCTGATCGCCTGTCTGACCTTGCTGTTTGTGCTGCTGGGCTGTTTTCTGGATGGCATTTCCGTGGTGTTGCTGACTACCTCTGTGGTGCTGCCCATGGTGCAGCAGGCGGGGATCGATCCGCTGTGGTTTGGTATCTATCTGGTGCTGGTGGTGGAGATGTCGCAGATCACCCCACCTGTGGGCTTTAACCTGTTTGTGATCCAGGATCTTACCGGCCGGGACATGCTGTATATCGCCCGCTGCGCCCTGCCGTTCTTTTTGCTGCTGTTGCTGGCCTGCGTGCTTATCACCCTCTGGCCAGACATAGTCACCGCCTTGCCCACCATGATGTAACAGGTTTCCCATGCGCCTTGTGTCCGGCTTGAGTCACGGGTGACTGTCTTTCTGGCTTGCTGTCCTTTGTGTTGGCCTGTTTGCCAGGCATTCCCTGAACTGCCCGGCAGCCTTGCCGATCTCCGCCTACACTGAAGTTAATCAAGTCATTGCTGTTTAAGACTTATCTGCGTTGTTTTCGTGTTGTTTGTGCTGATATCTGCAAGGTTTTGAGGGGATGGATGGTGATGAATCGAGGCGTGCTGTTGCTGCTGGTGCTGTGTTTTCCCGGGTGGGGCCGGGCGGAATCGCTGGCGTCCTTTCCTGCTGATCTGAGTCAGCTGATTCAGGTCAAACAAAGTGTTATCCCCGGCAAGGATGTGGTGCTGTCTGCCGATGTGCCCAGCTATTTGCTGGAAACCATCAGGATGTACAACTGGATCAATGAGGGGCAGGGCACCCGTCTGACCATCTATGTGCCCAAAGAAAAACTGGAGCAATACCGTAACCACGGTCCTTACTCGGATGGCCTGTCAGCCGTGGCTATTTATGAGGAGGGGAATGTGGTGTTCGTGACTGAGCACCTGGCGGGGGAAGTGCTGTACGGCACTTATAATCAGGCGGGACAGGATATCAGCGACAGCCATCCATCGCTGGCGATAGACACCTGCTATGCCTGTCATGATGGTTACAAGGATATCTGTATCAATGGCACCTGCGGCCAGCTCAACAGTCTGCCGGTTAGGTAAATGACAGCACTGCGCCAATCCATCCGCACCAAAATCTTCGTCTCTCACTTCATCCTGTTGGCTGCGGTGATTGGCGCGCTGTCGTTTTACAACTACCGGCAGGCACTCGATACCCTGGTGGAAACCACCATAGTCACCCGCAAAGCCAGTCTGGGCGCTTTGTTGTATGAGATCAGTGATGCGGTAGCCGGGGGCAACTATGCCAATCTGCAATCGCCCAGGATCAGCGAGGAGATCAACCGTCAGCAGGGGCTGTTGTATCTGGAAGTCTCGGGGCGATCCAGTCAGTCCGGTCAGCCGATCGAGGCGATCTACAACCGCCTGGTCGGTCATATGTGGCGATCTGAGTATCCCGGGGATTATCAGGCCAGCATGGATGCCCGGATCAGCGCGCTCAATGAGCACAGTGATCCGGAACGGGTGGATCAGGGCAAGCTGGATTTTTTGATGGGACGCATTGAGGATGCCCGCGAGGGGTTTGCCCGTAACCAGAAGCTGAATCAATCCTTCCGTCAGGATCTGAGTGTGTTTCGCGGTGCGCAGGAGTCGCGGATGGATTTCGATCGCCAGCTGCTGTATTTGGATCTGCCGCTGAGCACCGGGGTCAGGGGGCATGTGGAGATCCTGTTTGACACCCAGGCGATCGCTGCCATTAAGGGGCAGTTTGTCGGTAATGCGTTGCGGGAAATGCTGATCGGCTGTCTGCTGGCCTTGCCTGTACTCTGGTTGCTGTCCAGCCATATCGCCTCGCCGTTGAATAAGCTCACCTCCTTTATGCGCCAGCGTCATCACCTGCAGCCAACGGCCCAGGTGCCTTGTCTGAGACGGCGCGATGAAATCGGCGAACTGGCCATGAGCTTCAGTATCCTGCTGGATGATTTGATGGACAAAAATCGCGAGCTGGAGAACCTGAGCCGGTTCGATCCCCTTACCGGACTGCTGAATCGCCGGGGATTGGCCGAACGCATTACCGAGCTGAAAGATACTCACCCTAAGATGCTGATCGGTTGTCTGTATATGGATATTGATCATTTCAAAAAGTACAACGACAGCTATGGGCATAATGCCGGTGATCAGGCGCTGAAAACGCTGGCCGAGGTTTGCCGCATCAGTGCCGAAAAGCTGGGCGGATTTGGTTTTCGTCTCGGCGGTGAGGAGCTGATGTTACTGCTGCCGCTGCTCAATATCGAGGATGGCAGGAGTATCGGAGAGTCGCTGCTGGAGCGGGTTAGAGGGCTGGCAATCAAGCACAGGCAGGGCGGGGATAGCGGCTTGCTGACACTGTCCATTGGCGTGGCAGTGTGGCAGGCCGAACGTCTGCACGGTGACAATGCCGAGATGTTGATCGCCGAAGCAGACAACGCCCTGTATCGGGCCAAACATCAGGGCCGGAATCGGGTCGAACTCGCCGCGACTTCGCATCAGGGCGCCTCCTTCGGTATCAGCTGGGAGATATAACCCCAGTCCCTGCATCATTCAGTCCCACGGCCATTCTGCACCTCCAGCTTGCCCGGTGCTCTGCTGGCAATTTATCGGAGAGCTTCCGGGGCAATCCAGACTCGACAGCCGTTGAAACTTTCATTTGTGGCAGTTGATCCGCTTCTCCGCTCATGGGACGTTAGGCAGATACCCGAAACCTGGCATCGACTTCAGGAGGCCTGCATGTCTGATATCTATTCCGCGACCTTTATCTTCGGTAAAGGCCAATACGATGAAGAATTTTACGCGCTGGATAATGTGATCGCCGAACATACCCGTCAGACGCCGGGTTACCTGGGGCTGCAGAGCTGTGAGGACAGGGTGCAGAATCTGCTGATTAACATCTATTACTGGCAGGGCAGGCAGGGGCTGGAGATGCTGATGCAGGACTCGGTACACCTCAAGGCCAAACAGCGACATTACAACTGGCTCAAAGGCTATCAGGTGATCATTGCCAGAGTGGAGCAGAGTTATGGCGATGGACTGTTGGCGCAGGCGCTGGATTTCCCCGCGGACAGCTCGGTGAGTGTCAGAGCGATCACATAGCGGTAATTTGCATTAGCTGAAAATTTCATAATAAACAGTATGTTGAATAAGGTGCGACAATCGGTCGCATGGCATCTGTTATCGCCTTTCACAAAGATACGCCCGGTGTTGAACTCTGTGGATGTATCTGATGAAGTATTTTGCTCTTTCTCCCGTCATGCTGGCACTTTGCTATACCCCAGTCAGTGTGGCGCAGCAGATAGATGAAACCCTGGTGGTGGTCGGCAGTCGGGTGGCGACCGAAATCGCCGGTGTCAGTGGCAGTGTTGCCGCTATCAGTGCCGATCAGCTGCAGTCCAGCCTGGCCAACAACCTGCAGGATGCCATCAAGGCCGAACCCGGGGTGGAAGTAGCAGGGACCGGCAAGTTTGGTTTGGGCAGCTTCAATATCCGCGGTATGACCGACGATCGCGTCAAGCTGCTTATTGACGGCATTGAGCAGCCGGTGTTCTTCAAGGCCGGTACCGGCTCGCCGCACACCAATGTGATCAACGAATACTCAGGCCAGATTGAGCTCGATACCCTGACTGCCATCGAAATCAACAAAAATTCGGCCTCCAGTCTGTACGGCAGTGACGCCATTGGTGGCGCCGTGCTGCTGCGTACCAAATCCCCGGACGATATTCTGCAGGGCGATGAGCAGGCACTGGCGGTCAGCTTCGGTTACAGCGGCGCCAACGCCGGATTCAAAAATACCTGGGAAGGTGCAGTGGATCTGGGCGACTGGCAGGGCTTGATGATTTACACCTTCCGCGATGAATCACAGACCCAAACCCATGACGACAGTCTGGATGTGATTGGTGTGCAGCGTGGCATCGCGGATCCGGCCGCCTATACCAGCCATAACCTGTTGCTCAAGAGTGTTGCGCAGCTGACCCATTCGCAGACCTTGTCGCTCACCGCCGAGATGTACCGTAAAGACGGCGATACCGATCTCTGGTCAATGGAAGGTTATCTGGTGCCTGCCCGTCGTGGCGGCAAAGACACTATCTACATAGGCAACCGACTGGAGAGCGAGCAGGCGCGCTGGCGTTTGACCGCAGCCCATGAGTGGCAGGCGGACCTGTCCTGGTTTGACTTCTCCCACTGGCAGCTGAGCTGGCAGCAAGCCACTACGGACAACAGCAATTTCCGGGTCAAGAACACCGACTGTCTCGGCGGTTGTGAGCTGGTGCGCAACCGCGAGGATCGTCATCTGCAGCTGCATGGCCAGTTTGATAAAGCCATCGACTGGTCAGCAGCATCCCAGACGTGGAGTTATGGCTTGTCTGTGGTGCGCAGTGAATTTGATTCTTTCTTTGAAGATCATGATTTTGCTGCCGGCACTGTGGCCCGGACCAGTACCACCATGCCTGCTGCCAGTGCGCTGCGCAGCGGGGTATTTGTCAAACAACAACTGGCGCTGGATGGCTTGCCGCTCACCTGGGATCTGGGGCTCAGATACGATGACTACCGCACCGATCCTGCATCAGATCTGCCCGAGCATCAAAGCGATGTTCTCACCTATAACGCAGGACTGATGTGGACAGTCTCAGATGCGCTGTCAGCCTATGTCACCGTTGGCAGCGGCTACCGGGCGCCGTCTTTGTATGATCTCTACTACCGGCTGGATCTGCCCCATGTGGTGATTTTGCCCAACGAGCATCTGCAGGCTGAACAAAGCACCAACTCAGAGCTGGGCATGCGCTGGTTCGGCAGCGGATTGCAGGCAGAAATTGCGTTTTATTACAGTGATTTTCGCGATTTCATTGACAGCGTGACTGACGACTCAGTGTTCCCGGCGGTGATGCAGTATCAGAACGTGGGAGAGGCCTGGATCCGTGGTCTGGAACTGAAAGCCCACTATCAGCTGGACAGCTGGATTGAAGGCGGCTTCATGCGTTTGTCCGCGGCCTGGGCCGAGGGCGAGAACCGCAATACCGGTCGTGCGCTGGACAGCGTGGCACCGTTTAACACCACGCTGACGCTGGGTTATGAGCATCCATCCGGTCGCTGGGGCGGCGAGCTGTTTGCCAAATACAGTGATGCCAAAACTGCAGATGACTGGAGTGAGCTGGATAATCTGAGCGCGCCGGATTACCTGTATCTGGATCTGCTGGCCTGGTGGCAGATCAATGATCGACTGAAGCTGCAACTTGGGGTGATGAACCTGAGTGATGAAAAGTACTGGCTGTACCCCAATCTGGCCGGTCAGCAGCCGGATGAACAGATCAATCCGGATCGCTTTACTCAGCCGGGTCGGCATATCAACGCTGCGCTGCAGTACCGTTTCTAGAGGCCTGCATGGAAAATAACGCCAACCGTCCTGGGCTGAAACTGCTGCAGTGGACCAGCGTCGCCGTGTTTCTGGGCACGCTGGCATTGGGGTTGTTAACCCCGCAAACCAGTGAACTCTGGGTGCGCAGTCTGTTCTGGAGCCTGTTCTGGCCGGTGCTCACCGTGTTTGTGCTGTTGCTGGCCGGGCCATTGTTCTGCGCCCTGTGCCCCCTCGGGGTGATGGGGCGCTTTATCAGTCGTCATGGTCTTAAATGGCGTTTGCCCAACGCCCTTGGCTGGAGTGGTCTGAGCGCGCTGATGCTGCTGCTCAGCTACTGGCTGGTGAATACAGTGACGCCGGGCTATGGCCGCTTGCCGCTGGTGTTTACCCTGGCATTTTTCGGCGGTTATCTGCTGCTGATGGCTGTGCTGTCGCTGCTGTACCGGGATGCCCCTTTCTGCCGCTCTTTGTGTCCCTTTGCAATTCTGACGCGGATATTTGCCGGTCACGGTTATGTGCGTCTGGGTCATGTGTCCCGGGGCACAGTTCAGCAAAGCGAAAGTGAGCAGGGCTGCCGCGATTGCCGCAAATCGGACTGTGCTCGCCAGTGTCCACAAAAGCTGTCACCCGCCAGGCTGGCCAGTCAGAGTGCTGAATCGCCGGCGGCGGACTCTGCGGCCAGAGAGGCGCGCTGCAACCTGTGTCTGGCCTGTTATCGCCAGTGTGACCGTTTGCGCCTGCAGCCGGGAAAGCGTCGAGTGCAGCCGTCTCTGAGTATGACTTCAGCGCTGACTCTGCTTATTCTGACGGCGCTGGTGGTGATTGAATCCCAGCTGGCACATCGCTGGGATCGCACCGCCTGGCGGGAGCTGATGCCCTGGCACACGCTGGATAGCTGGCTGAGTGGGCTGTCTTTGCCCTGGCTTGCCAGCCGCTCACTGGCGCTGGCGTTGTGCTCGCTGTTGCTGACACTGTTGCTGGCCGTTTGCTGTGCACTGGCAGCAGCGGCGCTCAGCCGCCGCCCCTGGCGCGAATTGCTGCCAGCCATGGCGGCGGTCAATACCCCGTTGTTGCTGTGCCTGCTCTTGTCCCACGGTTTGATGATGCTGGCGATGCGGGGCATTACCCAGCTCAGCCAAGGGCTTGGACAGCTGTTTGGACTGGATTGGGCGCTGCCGGCACTGGCTCGGGATTCGGCGTTGATGCCGGTATTGGGTCTGCTGGTATGGCTGGGCGTGCTGTGGAGTCTGGCCAGGGCCTGGCAATGGGCGGTGAGTCTGAGCCGTCGGGCGCTGACTCGCATCGGCCTGTGGCTGCTGGCATCGGCCCTGGTGTGGTTGTTCGTCGGCCTGCGTTGGGGCGGTATGCTGCTCGCCGCTCAGGCGGCCAGTTGTCATTGATATGTCTGCGGGGCTGCGGCTCTGGCCAGTGTTTTGGGCCGGTGCGGGCGGCAGCCCTGCAATAGTCTCAGACAAGCAGCCCAGCGGCGTGATTGATCTCTGACAGGGCCTGGTTTATTTCAAACAGCTGGCCGCGGATATCGCGGATGCCCATGGCTGTCAGACGGGCGCTGTGCATCGCCAGATAGTCGGCGGCAGTTTGTTCACTGGCAAACAGATATACGCCACCGGCACGTTGGCTGGCGGGATTTTCTGTCCAGATCTTCCACAGCATACCGGGTTCCTGATTGATAGACTCGGCCAGCGGTTTGAGCATGGCACTCATTCCGTCACCGAACGGACCCTCATAGTGAAAATCGACCTGCAGCAAGGTTGGCATATCAATACTCCTTTAAATGATATGAAAAGCAGCATCATAGCTGTAATCCAAAGCCGGGATGTTGCGTCAGATTATAAAATCGACAAGGGCCGGGAGGGGCGAAACAAAAAAGGGCCCGGGGGCCCTTTGAGTCTGCGGAGCCAGCCTGCTGCTTTGCGGCAGACTGCGTGGCTTATCAGTACACGCCCTGAGCTTTCATCGCTTCGGCGACTTTTACGAAACCGGCCACGTTGGCCCCCAGCTCGTAATTGATATGGTCGCCTTCACGGCCATACTTTTCTGCGGTGGCGTGAATGGAGTACATGATATCTTTCAGACGCTGATCCACTTCCTCACGGCTCCAGCTCAGGCGCAGGGCATTCTGGCTCATTTCCAGACCTGAGGTGGCCACGCCACCGGCGTTGGCGGCCTTGCCCGGGGCAAACAGCACTCTGGCCTCATGGAACAGGGCGATGGCCTCGGCAGTGCTTGGCATGTTGGCGCCTTCAGCGACAATGCGCACACCGTTGGCGATAAGCTGACGGGCATGCTCTTGGTTCAGCTCATTCTGAGTGGCGCAGGGCAGTGCCACTTCGACGGCGAACTGCCATGGGGTGCCACCTGTGATGTATTCCAGCCCCAGCTCGTGGGCATAATCAGACACCCGGCCGCGGCGCTGGTTTTTGATTTCCATCAGTTTGGCCAGCTTTTCAGGGGTAAAGCCCTGAGGATCGTATACCACTCCGGCAGAGTCGGATGCAGTGACCACTTTGCCGCCCATTTCCATGGCCTTTTCAATGGCGTATTGCGCTACGTTGCCTGAACCCGAGACGGCAATGGTCTTGCCGGCCAGGGTCTCTCCACCGGTGGCCAGCATGGCTTCCACGAAATAGAGCACGCCATAACCAGTGGCTTCCGGGCGAATAAGGCTGCCACCGAAAGACAGGCCCTTGCCGGTAAACACGCACTCGGCGCTGTTGGTCAGCTTTTTCATCATGCCGGCCATGTAACCCACTTCACGGGCACCCACGCCGATATCACCGGCAGGCACGTCAGTGTCGGCTCCCAGATGACGATACAGCTCCAGCATCAGCGCCTGGCAGAAACGCATCACTTCGCCTTCGCTTTTACCTTTGGGATCAAAGTCACTGCCACCTTTGCCGCCGCCCATGGGCAGGGTGGTCAGGGCATTTTTGAAGGTCTGTTCAAAGGCCAGGAATTTGAGCACTGACTGGTTTACCGAAGGGTGGAAACGCATACCGCCCTTGAAGGGACCAATGGCCGAGTTGTGCTGAATACGAAACGCCCGGTTGACCTGTACTTTGCCCTGATCATCCACCCAGGAGACCCGAAATTGAATAAGCCGCTCCGGCTCCACCAAACGCTCCAGAATACTGGCATCCAGGTACTCAGGGTGCGCCTGAACATAAGGCCAGATTGAGGTGAGCACTTCGCGCACAGCCTGCAAAAACTCCGGTTGGTGAGGGTTACGGTCGGCGACTGTGGCAAGAAAGCTGTCGAGAGTCATCTCTGTGCTCATTAAGGGCTCCTGTGGGATTACAAAGGTGGAAAATGTGATTATGACCGGGCCAGACCCTGATGGGGCAAGCCTGAGCGTTTTTTTGTCAGCGATTTATAGCAGGAATCACTGGCAACTCAAGATGACACTTCCCCTAAACGTATGAATTTGCTTCAAAAGAGTAAAGAAACTCGAAGCCTGCAGAGAATTCATCAATTAAAGCCCATCAGAATTCACAATTCATCAAGTCACTTATGCATACGTATGTATTCCATGATTAACATCTAATTTATTGATTTTTAATGTCTATTGATAGCCTATCCGGTTCATGGATGGTGCCGGAGCGTGTTTTCTATGCGGCGTTCTCCCGGGGAAGCACTCAGTGCAGATATTTGTCCGGGGAATTCCATGGCGGCCGTCAGCTCCGCAAAGCGCTATGTTACTGGTATTAAATTATTCAAATTCAGTGCTTTAGTGTTTTTATGGACGATGATGATGGTGTTCTCGTGAACTGAGGTTTACGGCCGGTGAGCCGCTGCTGTACCCAATGAATACGTATGCAGGAAATTGAGTCGTCTGTAACTGAATGGTAACAAATATTGCAGTTGATGCCGTTTTACAGCACTCCAAAGGTGAATGCGGCATGACCCTATAACGACAATTATATCCGGAGGGAGAGCATGTCGCTGTTTAAGCCAAGTATCATCATGCTGGCGCTGGCGTCTACGGGATTGACCTACAGCACGCTTGCGGCAGAGCAACAGGAGCAGGACGGCAAGATTGAGGTCATTGAAGTGCGGGGGATCCGCGGTTCAATGCTGGCCAGTCAGGCTGTGAAAGAAGGTTCCACTGAAATTGTGGAATCTATTAACGCCGAAGAGATAGGTAAACTGCCGGATGTCAGTATTGCCGAATCACTGGCACGCTTGCCCGGCCTGGCGGCGCAGCGGCTGGATGGTCGGGCCAATGTGGTATCCATTCGTGGTCTGGCACCGGACTTTACCGTTGCCACCCTCAATGGCCGCGAGCAGGTGACTGTCGGTGACAACCGTGGCGTGGAGTTCGATCAGTATCCTTCGGAATTGATTAATTCCGTGGTGGTGTACAAGACCCCCAATGCGGCGCTGTTGTCGCAGGCCATTGGTGGCACAGTGGATATGCGCACCGTCAAGCCGCTGTCATTCAATGAGCGTAAGCTGGTCGTCAATGCCCGGGGTGAGTACAACGATCTGGGCAAACTGAACCCGGATGGCAAGGATAAGGGCTATCGCGCCAGCTTCTCTTACATTGACCAATTTGCTGATAATACCCTGGGGGTCGCGTTTGGTTATGCCAAGCTGTATTCCCCCAATCAGGAAGAGCGCTGGCAGGCCTGGGGTTATCCCAACCTGGACTACAACGACGCCAACCCCCTGGTTCTGGGCGGTGCCAAGCCGTTTGTGCGCTCCAGTCTGCTGGAGCGTGACGGCGTGATGTTGGTGATTGAATACCAGCCCAACGCCAATTTCAGCTCGACCCTGGATGCCTACTACACCAAGTTTACCGATGAGCAATTGCTGCGTGGCATTGAGATCCCCGGCCAATGGGGATCTGGCTGGGCCAACGATGGTGTCATTGCCACCAAAACCCAGAATGGCTTGGTGACAGACGGCAGGTTCGTTAACTCCAAGGTGCTGGTGCGCAATGATTTGAACCGCCGCGATGCCGATACTTTCTCTGTTGGCTGGAACGGTATCTATACCCTCAACGATAAGTGGAGTGTGGAAGGGGACCTGTCTTACTCTAAGGCTGACAGAACCGACTTTGGTCTGGAAACTTATTCAGGTACCAGCCGTGGCAATGGTTGTACGCCGGGCGGTTGTGAAGATCTCAGGTTTGAGATGCGCGGCGATCGCGGTGCGACCTTCTTCCCCACCATCAACTATGCCGATGCTTCGCTGATCAAACTGGGAGGCCCGTTCAACTGGGGCAATGGTGTCACTGTGCCGGGCAATGCCCAGGATGGCTTTATCAACACGCCCAGCATCGAAGATGAGTTGTCGTCAGTGCGTTTAACTGCTGAGCGCTTGCTGGCCGAAGGCCCGATTGGTGCAGTGGAATTTGGGGTGAATTACTCAGAGCGTAAAAAGTCCAAGAAGGATGAAGGCTTCTTCCTCACCCTGAAAGACTATCCAGGCACGCTGGCAGTCCCGTCCCAGTATCTGATGTCACCGACTTCACTGGCCTTTATCGGCATGGGTGACATGCTGACCTATGATGCTCAGGGCCTGTATAACGACGGTTATTACACCCTGACTTCGGAAGGGGAAACTGTGTCCAGTCGGGCAACCGGCAGCTGGAGCGTGAAAGAAGAGGTCACCACAGGCTATGTGATGGCCATTGTAGATACTGAACTTGCCGACAAGCCGCTGGTGGGTAACTTTGGTCTGCAAGTGGTACACACCAAGCAGACATCGACCGGTAAGGCGGTGACTAAGGATGAGAATGATGATGACCGAGTGGTACTGCAGGATAACAGTCGCGGTGATACCTACACAGAATGGTTGCCGAGCGCCAACCTGTCCTGGGAGGTGATGGACAGCCATCAGCTGAGGTTTGCCGTGGCACGTTCACTGGCCCGCGCCCGTATGGACAAGATGAATGCGAGCCTTACTTTTAACTACGACCCTTCACTGGCTGACAGCACGGATATCAATAACTCCCCCTGGAGCGGAAATGGTGGTAACCCAAGCCTTAAGCCCTGGCTGGCCTGGCAATACGACCTCGGCTATGAGATCTATCTGGATGAAGGCTATCTGGCATTCGGCCTGTTCTACAAGGATTTGGAAAACTATGTGTTTAACGAGTCTGTGGCCTATGACTTCTCAGGCTTTACCGTGCCGGATCCTCAGCCCAAGCTGGATGAAGGCCTGGTTACCCTTCCGGAAAACGGCCAGGGCGGCTATATCCGAGGTATTGAGGCGTCTGCTCACCTGACCGGTGGCATGCTGACCGATGCGCTCAGTGGCTTTGGTTTAATCCTCTCCGGCTCCTACAACGACAGCGAAGTGCGGGAAACCCCCGACAGCGATCCCATCGATCTGCCCGGTCTGTCGGAAAAGGTGGCCAACGCCACACTCTATTATGAAGATTATGGCTTCCAGGCGCGTATCAGTGCCCGTTACCGCAGTGACTTTTTGGGTGAAGTGACCGGCCTGTCGCTGGCGCGCACTCCGGTTTATGTCAAAGGCGAAACCCTGGTGGATGCCCAGATAGGCTATGACTTCAGTGAGATGGGAGTGGAAGGACTGTCGGTGCTGTTCCAGGTTAACAACCTGACTGACGAGCCGTTTGTCACTTATCAGAATGGTGACTCCCGCCAGATCCGCGATTATCAGCAGTATGGCCGTAACTATATGCTGGGATTCAGTTATAGCTTCTGATTGGGCGTAATCAGTTAACGCTTTTTGAAAGCCCGGTTGGGGAAACCTGATCGGGCTTTTTATTGCCCTGCTATTGCCGACAGGGCCGGTCGGCAGGAGTAAGCCACCGTATCGTCGGTGAGACTCATTTTTGATATCCCTGCGGGACATGCCGCTTGCCAGCGGCGAAAGTCGTGGGTCTCCAACCCACACCCGGGCAAAGTGGACTAGGCGGCTTCGCCCCCTTTGCAAACCCCCTGCCGCCCCGGACGGTGCCGACACCCCCTCGAATTTATGGTGAAAATCGCTACCGGCTCAGACGCTCGTCCATGATTCGACTGAGCCTGACTCGGCGTCCATGCCTCGTCCACGGCATTTGAACCCATCACCTTCGGCCGCTTCGACGGAGAACAGGTGTACCCTGCGATAACTGAGTAAAAGTTATGCCTGTCCTACCTTTCCGCTCTTTGTTTTCGACTTGGAAGATATGGTACTTTGTTCGGTTGTTGGTTTGTAATATTGGCTTTGGGTGTAGTTCACAAGGAGAAAGTGAGATGAGTAACTTGTTTTCAGGGTTTAGCAGAGGGACTGGCTTCACGGTAGCGGCAATTGGTTTAGTTGGTACGGTCGTTGGTCTTGCGTATACAGCATTTGGTATGGGCGAGAAACATCAAATGGAGCTTATGACTCCAAAGCTTGAAGAAATCGCTGAATATAAAGGTTTGGTGGCCGAGTTGAAGGCTGAAAACTCTAGGTTGCAAACCCAGAATGATACACTTAACTCTTCGCTAGACAGTATCGTAACTGAGAATCGCTTGGTAAAGCAGTTATTAGAGGCCGAAAAAGAAACAGTGCTAAAACTGGCAAAAGAGAATGAGAGCAGAGTTGCCAGGGAAAAATTGAATAAGAGTTTTGCGGAATTAAAGTCACAAGAATATGCGGGAGTAGCGATTAGCGTTAAAGACTGCCTAAGAAATGGTTCTCGCTTGGATTGTAATGTGGTGTTTAGAGCTGTAGAGGGTGACACCAGTGTTACTATTAGGCCGACCTCAGCTGTTTATGATGATTTAGGAAATGCTGGGACAGTTATTTCGTATATTGCTAGCAATGGCACTAGTGTATCGGCTGACGGATATTGCTCTAGGGAGTTTCAGCTTATAGATGGTGTAAACACGCCTTTCAGACTGTCTTTTGCTTCACCTAGTAACGCTGTTACAGGTGTTTCAGCGATTAAAATGGCCTTTGGTTCCGGATGCATGAGTGCAAAGAAAATCCTTACATTTAAAGAAATTCCTTTAGTATTATAATTAATTACATATCGAACTGATTGGAAATTTCGTAAGTTTGGCTTCGATAGGAGAATGCCAGTTTAGCTCTAAGCTGGCGGTTGACTCTGCGACGATTTGGTTTGTCATTTGATCCATAATCGGGTTCGTACCGTGAAAGCCTTGGTAGTCACCGGGGCTTTTTCGTTTGGGGAGAATAGTACGATGCCTGAATTCGGAACTACTTCATCAACCAGGTTGACGACCTGCCACCATATCGCCGGTGAGCCTCTTTTTGATATCCCTGCGGGACATGCCGCTTGCCAGCGGCGAAAGTCGTGGGCAAATACATCCCTGTACAACCGCCAGTTCGTCATCCATGGCTCTCGCTCGTGAGCTTGCCGCTTTGCGACACTCGCCAACCCACACCTGAGGATGGGGCTTTGCTCGCCCAAAGCCCCCTCCACCCCAAAGGGCGCCCCAACCAACGCTGACAATTCCTCAGGCTTAAGCTGAAAATTGGCTAACGCGACAGACGCTCGTCCATGATTCGACTGTCGCTGCTTCGGCATCCATGCCTCACTACGCCATTTTCAGCAATACTCTCGACAGCGTTGGACGGGGACTGGTGTACTCCGCTATTTCTGAGTTAGTGGTATGCCTGTCATATCTTTTTTATTTATGTTGTCATTTTGAGCTTCAATCATTTTCAGCTGTGCCTAATAAACACCCATGTTACAGTGGGTTGAACATAACCAGTTCAATTGGGAATCTGCATATCAATGAGCCAGTGTGTAGTGAGCAAAAAAGCTATAGGGAAGAGTGAAGGAAGTAACATGATGGAACAGAGAAAAGCATACTGGCTTAAAATTTTAATACTCTTTGGTTTGGGCTTTGTCGGGGTGTTGTCAGCGCTGCCATTAATTCCCCAATTGCTTCAAATTTCCGGTCAACAAAGTCCGCTGCCACTTTCACTCCTTTATGTTATTTCTGCTGTTCAATCTTCTGCTCTCCTGATTGCCATGATTTTCATCGGTATCTGGGCTGCACCTAAGGTGGAATTAGAGACACCAATAATTGACGCGTGGATTGGCAAGTCACTGGGGAGTATTAATTATCGGCGAATTATATTGCCTGCTGTGATCTGGGGCGTGGTCGGCGGGGTCGCTATTTTGGCGGTGCAGGGGGTGTTTTTGCCCTATTTACCCGGTGAGTTTATCGGTAATGCACAGGCATTCAGTTTACCTGTTTACACAAAATTGCTGTATGGCGGCATTACCGAAGAGATACTGATCCGCTTTGGGTTGATGTCATTTTTTACCTGGGGGATATATCGCCTTATCCAGCAGGGGCAGGGTTCGGTTAACGCCTACAACTATATTCTGGCGATTATTCTTTCATCTTTATTGTTTGCTATTGGCCATTTACCCGCGGTCAATTTGTTGTCGCCGACTGTGACTATGCCTTTGGTGACCTACATCATACTGGGCAACAGCCTGTTCGGTTTTATCGCCGGGGCCTTGTATTGGAAGCGTGGGTTGGAGGCTGCCATGATTGCCCATATGGTTGCTCATCTGGTGATGATTGTGGGCGAGAAATTGGTTTAACAACCGCCATGACTCGGTAATCAGGAGTAACATTTGGACCCCGGTTTTGACCGGGGTCTTTGTTGAGAAGACTGCAGCGCGGGATTCAGGCCGGTTCTTCTTTGTGGAGCAGTTCCATCAAGCCGACGAGGGCGGCGAACAGTACACTGGCGACGGGCCAGACAATCCAGGTAATGCCCCAGTTCATGGTCCACAGGCTCCAACCAAGAAATATCGCTGTAACCAGTGGCCAGTAAAATCCTGCCAGCTTTTGTGCCTGTTTGGCACGGCGTGACTTGGCGGTATTGGCCATTTTGTCTGTGAGTATGGCGGTGTAAGCATCAAATTTAGCCGATATCGGAATGATGACAAACAAGCCAGCGGCAATCAGCAATACAAGCACAACCAGCATCAGCATGAGTAGCTCCCGGCCTTGATAGAAGACAGCGCTTAACATCAAGGGGAGAAAACTGCTGAAAAACAGAAATATGCCCAGTGTCAGTCGACGGGTGTAAGTGGGACGGAAGCTGTTGAGCTTTTGGGTGAAGGCGCTGTGGACCCCATAGCTGAGTTCAAACACCTCTTCATCTATGGTGTCAGTGTCGGCGCTGAATGGGCTCATCTTGATAAAATAACTGATGCCCCAGCACACCATCACCAAAATAGCAGCGATACCGCAGGCGACTGCCATGTTATGGGTCATGCCAAATCTTTGGTCTGCCGCCATGGCGAGGAAGAAGAACAGGGGCACCACGGAGCAGACACACAGCATTACCCCTTTTAATGTCAATTCGGCCACAGCCATCTTACTCTGCAAATAACGATTGGCCTCTTCCATGCCGATCTGCGGCACCTCTGGCTTATCGCTTACGATTGTTCTGTCTGCCTGCTCTATCTCGTCTTTGATCAGATAATCGGTGGAGACACCGAAGAGGTCGGCCAGCAGAATGATTTTGTTCAGATCCGGAATGCTGTTGGCACTCTCCCATTTGGACACAGACTGGCGGGATACTCCCACCTTGTCTGCCAATTCTTCCTGCGACCAGCCGGTCTGCTTGCGTAACTTCACTATCTTGTCAGCCAATATCATCGCACTTATCCCTCGTTGCTTTGTATAGGCCTTCATCGTAGAAATTCAGCCAGTTGCCCACCACCAAGCCCGCTTGTAATTTTGTCAACCAGCGGTTGCGAATGCCCTAAAAGCTGCACTTTGAGCGATACATCACCTCTGGTGACCACATTTTTTCTCGTCGTTTGTACTTCATCATACATAGAGTCTGTGGTGGGGTTAACTTTGAGGGAAGTTAGGATTTTTCAAGCAAGATGACACCACCGTATCGCCGGTGAGTCTCTTTTGATATCCCAAGCGTGATGTCGCCACCGTATCGCCAGTGAGACTCTTTTGATATCCCTGCGGGATATGCCGCTTGCCAGCGGTGGAATTATTGGAGCTGCGCTCCAAACTTGCTTTCGCAAGGATTGCCAAGCTGCGCTTGGCCGAACTAAAGTTCTGTCCCTGCGGGACGTGCCGCTATCAGCGGCGAAAGTCGTGGGTCTCCAACCCACACCCGGGGAGGGGGCTTTGTTCGCCCAAAGCCCCCTCCACCCCAAAGGGCGCCCCAACCAACGCTGACAACTCCTCAGGCTTATGCTGAAAATTGGCTAACGCGACAGACGCTCGTCCATGATTCGACTGTCGCTGCTTCGGCATCCATGCCTCGCTACGCCATTTTCAGCAACACCCTCGGCAGCGTCGGACGGGGACTGGTGCACTCCTCAACCACTGAGCCACCCCAAAGTCACTTTGCGCGGTCGGTTATCCCGTTAAATCCGAGATGACAGGAACGGCTCCTACTATCTACGCAACTTCGTTCACAGATAGCTAGAGCAGAATCAATAAATCTTCAATTATTCAGTCTGTTAGTGGTAAATTATTGTTCAATCAACGAGACTGATAAAACGAGATCACGAGACGTCTCGATTTGTCTATATAGCTATCTATCCACAGAGACGTTATGTAGCATATTTTGTGAATAAAACGGAAGGATAGGGTGATCGCTCAAAATGGATAAACAGGCGTTCTTGTAGCTAAAATATTACACAGAAGGAGGGGCAATGAAGAGTAAATTGCGTTTTGATCCACAAAAAAGCCTAATTGAGCTAAAGGTTCTTTGGCTTGTGGTAGGTGTTTTTATTAGCTTCGCAACTATTGTTGCGCTGATCATCGGTATTAATTCTCAGATAACTCCAGATTATTCATATGCTGGTTTTAATCATGCCCTGGTAGTATTTCGTGTTCCTCTAGCTATCTTGGCTCTAATCATACCAATCGTTGCTTTGCTTGCTGCGAATCATCGTTCAGAGCGAACCAAAGAGCAAATACGTGTCGCGAATGAACAAAATAGCTTTTCTAACTACTACAAGCATATCGAAGAGTTTGAAAAGTACCTAATTAAGATATGGAGTAGCACGCATCACACATCCTCACCAAGGAAATTGCATAAAGTACTATTCCCGAATGCGAGATATGGTGATTTCTCTGTACCAGCCAGTGTTTGGGATAGTTTCAACTCTATGGTTACACGTTTTGTTGAACAATCGACGGAACTTACAGCATGCTCGAAGTCTGACCAAAATCGGATTTTGGTTGAAATGCAATCTACTGTTCAAAAGTTTGCCGATTCACTGTATTTGACTTCTTACGCAGGAAGTAGCGGTAGTGCCGTAACGTATAATGGTGTACAAATAATTGTTCAAGATGGTGATATAAAGTTATTTGTTTCTCAAATACAAAAAGTAGCTCATATCTTTAATGAAGCTTGCTCTTTTGAACTGGCATATGAACCTAGCGAAACACTTCAGCAAATGCTAAACATCGACTTTACATCTCTACCTAGCTCGAAAGTAATGCAAGAAGCAGTGAAGCCAGAACTAGATCTAAGTAAGTGGCTAAATGCAGCTTAATAATAAATTCAAGCGGATTCGCAACGCGTGGCATTTTCACAGAGTGTTGGTTTCAGTGAATAATCTCGTATGCGGTATTTTTTGGATAGTGTTGCTCACACCATAGATTAGGGTGTTAGGCTAATCTCCTGTAGAGAAGATAAATGAAGGCAAGTACAGTTGATATTTTGAGTATGTTAGGTACTTGGTTTTCTGGATTAGGTGCATTTTCAGCAGTATTTTACGCAATGAATGTTAACCGGCCAAGACTAAAAGCTAGAGTCTCAGAAATCAAGTTTGGTGAAGATGGTGAGTTTTCTATTGATGTATATAACTTCAAGCCGGTTACTGCACATATATCGCATGTTCGCTTAGTCCAAGCTTCGTTGATTTCTAGAAGAAAACAATCGCCAAGCAGGTTTACCCATAGTTCCTTATTCGTTGACGATCCTTATAGGCAAAGTGAAAGGTTAGATATTGAGGTTCAATCTGGGGGGTACCATCGATTTAATTGCTCAGCAAAATCAATTTTTGATGCATATTGTGAGATATCTGATATCAGGAGTCCTGTAGGTATGCAAAGAATGTTCAAAGCAAAGATTGCTATTTACTTGAGTAATGGCTCGGTCTGTTATGTTCCTTTGCCAAAGTCTATTTATCAAAAATTGAAAAATGTAATGCTAGTACCCATATATCGTAGAGTTGAAACTCTATGCCGTACGGACGATATCGCAAGATTTCCCAAAGATTATACGGCCGAACATAAGCAAGAAATATGCATGCGAATACTTGATGAGTACGAAGCAGCTATGAAACGGCATAGTTACTTAGAACTTCCACTTGGTATCCACGATAATCATTTTTGGAACAATGAATAATTTGTTTTATAAATAATTCAAGCTGATCTGCGACGTTTGGCGCTTTTGGTTTCAATTTGTTTGGTGATTAAGGTGCAGTCTTTCGGTAATGTGGCAGCTTTGCTCACAACTTAGTGGGCGTTATCCAAACTGTCCCTATGTTAGATGCACGATAGTTGAGGGTTGCGCCGAGTCCCCGTCCGACGCTGCCGAGGGTGTTGCTGAAAATGGCGTAGCGAGGCACGGATGCCGAAGCAGCGACAGTCGAATCATGGACGAGCGTCTGTCGCGTTAGCCAATTTTCAGCATAAGCCTGAGGAGTTGTCAGCGTTGGTTGGGGCGTCCTTGGGGTTGTTAGGGGTATTGGACGAGCAATACCCCTGACCCGGGTGAAGCCTGGAAGGCTTCGATTTCGGCCAAGCGTAGCTTGGCTGCTCCCCGCCGTAGGCGACCTCGATGAGAAGCATCAAATCTGCGACTGCTGAATCGCAATCAGCAAAAACAAAGAACCCAGCCTGGGCTGGGTTCTCATCATTTAGAGCCGATGAATAAAGGCTCAGGCTTATTCAACCGACAACACTGCATACCCAAACGGCGGCAGGTGCAAGGTGTTGCCAGACACCTCCACCCCACCTGGGGCAAGCTGCACGCCATTGGATGCGATACCGTCCAGAGATACAGACTGTGCCTCACCGCTGAGGTTAAACACACACAGCAGACGCTGGCCTTGATACTCGCGCCAGAAGCCCAGCAGTGGCTCGCTCAGATCGGCAAAGCGGATGGAACCGGCCAGCAATACCTGCTGGGTCTTGCGCCAGTGCAGGAAGGCTTGGGTGGCTTTCAGTACTGACAGCTCATCGGCCTGCTGCACATCCACTGCCAGTGGCTTGTGAGTATCGACGGCGGGCAGCCAGGGAGTGACTGTGCTGAAACCGGCAAACTCACCATCTTGCTGCCATGGCATGGGCGTGCGGCAACCGTCGCGGCCCTTGAAGTTAGGCCAGAAGGTGATGCCGTAGGGGTCCTGCAGCAGCTCAAACGGGATATCGGCTTCGGTCAGGCCCAGCTCTTCGCCCTGATACATGCAGATACTGCCGCGAATACAGCCCAGCAGCACATTGAGCATGCTGGCCTGAATCGCCGATGGCTCGCCGTTGCGGGCCCAGCGGGTGGCGACCCGTTTAACGTCGTGGTTGCTGAACGCCCAGCAAGGCCAGCCGGAGCCCAGTTTGTTTTCCAGGTTCTCCACTGTGCTGCGGATATAGGCCGCGTCGCTGTCGTCGGTGAGGAACTCAAAGCTGTAGCCCAGATGCAGACGGCCTGGCTGGGTGTACTCGGCCATGGTGGCCAGCGAGTCTTCCGAGGAGATCTCGCCCAGCGCCGCTGCGCCCGGATACTTGTCCAGCAGGGCGCGCAGATCGTCGATAAAGGCCAGGTTTTCCGGCTGAGTATTGTTGTACCAGTGGTACTGGAACGCATAGGGGTTGTCGTTGCTGAACCCACGACCTGAACGCTCGGCTTCCGGCTTAGGCGGGTTGTCGCGCAGCAGCTTGTCGTGGAAGCAGAAGTTGATGGCATCCAGACGGAAACCGTCCACACCACGTTTCAGCCAAAACTCCACATTATCCAGTGCCGCCAGCTGTACTTCCGGGTTATGGAAGTTCAGATCCGGCTGGCTGGTGAGGAAGTTGTGCAGGTAGTACTGACCACGGCGGGGTTCCCATTGCCAGGCGCAGCCACCGAAGATCGACAGCCAGTTATTTGGTGGGGTGCCATCCGGACGGGGATCGGCCCACACGTACCAGTCGGCCTTGGGGTTGTCGCGGCTTTCGCGGCTCTCCAGAAACCAGGCGTGTTGATCTGAGGTATGGCTCAGCACCTGATCTATCATCACCTTCAGGCCAAGACGGTGGGCTTTTGCCAGCAGGCGATCGAAGTCATCCAGATTACCGAACATGGGGTCGACATCCCGGTAGTCACTGATGTCATAGCCAAAGTCTGCCATGGGCGATTTGAAAAACGGCGAGATCCAGATGGCATCCACACCCAGATCGGCAATGTAATCCAGCTTATCGATTATCCCGGGCAGATCCCCAATGCCATCGGCATTGCTGTCTGCAAAACTGCGGGGATAGATCTGATAGATGACGGCGCCACGCCACCATTCCATGTTGTTCATAACACTCCTCAATCGCCCCTGCGAAGATAAATGGGGCTGGTATCACAGTTCGGCCTGTCGCCTTTTACAAATAACGGTAATGGTTCCTGAGGTACACGTCACTTTGCATACGTATGCATGCTCACAATGAGGTATCAATCATTGAATTTTATTCATGTGTGATGTCTTATTGGCGGGCTTTGAAAAATCGTCAGTAACCATGTTGCCCTGCATCGCTGATTTCGGTTCGCAAGTGATGTCCGGTGCGCCGTTGGACGACTCTCTCCCGGGAGCACTGTCCGGCATCAAAGATTGTCATGGATTAGACATTTGGCAGAGTAAATACAAGGAGTTACCTGTTTTCCGCAGACTGGCTTAATTAAGGCCGGGCAGGCGGAAATGCCTTTTTGCCCAGGGATGAATACGTATGCAGGAAATTGAGCTGGGTTTAACCGGATGGTAACAAATATCTGATGATGTCTGAGTGCATACCCTACATAACAAGGCACCAGATCTCATCCCCACAAAAAGATAATTAAATCCAAGGGGGAGACATGTCACTGTTCAAGCCTAGTCTGGTGATGTTGGCGTTGGCCGCTGCTGGAGCAACCAGCACAAGTGTTGTGGTCGCCGCCGAGCAGTCAGCAACAGACGCGCCGGTAGAAGTGATTGAAGTCCGTGGTATCCGAGGTTCACTGGCGGCCGCTCAGGCCACTAAAATGGATAACAGTTCCATCGTTGAGGCCATCTCGGCGGAAGACATTGGTAAGTTACCCGACAACAGTATCGCCGAATCGCTGGCGCGCCTGCCGGGTCTGACCACCCAGCGACTCAATGGTCGTGCCAACGTGGTGTCTATCCGTGGTCTGGCACCAGACTTTACCACCGCGACCCTCAATGGCCGTGAACAGGTCACAGTCAACGAAAACCGTGGTATCGAGTTCGACCAATACCCCTCTGAACTGATCAACTCAGCCGTGGTGTACAAGACCCCGGATGCCAGCCTGATGGCCCAGGCCATTGGTGGCACTGTGGATCTGCAAACCGTGCGGCCACTGGCCTTCGGCGAGCAGGCACTGGTGATCAACGGTCGTTATGAAATGAACGACATGCATCAGCTTAACCCTGAAGTCAGCAACAAGGGTTACCGCAGCAGCATCTCCTACATAGATCAATTCCTGGATGACACCCTGGGTGTGGCCATCGGTTTCTCCTCCATGTCCAGCCCCAGCCAGAATGAGCGCTCCCACAGCTGGGGATATCCTGAAGCTCAAGAGATCGAGGGCAGCCCTAGAGTGCTCAATGGTTACAAACCTTATGTGCAGTCTTCTGAGCAACAGCGTGACGGCGTGATGGCGGTTATCGAATTTGCTCCCAACGAAAAATGGCACTCCCTGATTGATGTCTTCTATACAAACTTTGAAGATAACTACAATCTGCGTGGCGCCGAGATGCCACTGTACCGCTACGACAAAGACACTAACACCTCTAATCTGGAAAATGCGGTTATCAAAGACGGTATGGTGACTTCCGGTACCTTTACCGGTGTAAACCCCATTATCCGGAATGACTATGAAGACAAGAATTCTGATTTGATCGCCCTGGGCTGGAATCTCAGCTACTCAGCCAGTGATAATCTGACCCTAGCGGCAGACATTTCCTACTCCAAAGCTGATACCCACACCTTCTCCCTGGAAAGCTATGCCGGTATTGGCCGTGGTGGTACAGGTCCTGGTACTGACGTTGATTTTGTGATGACAGATGCCGGCGCGATTTTCGATATGGGTCTGAACCTGGCCGACCCGAATCTGGTGCAGCTGGGTAATCCACAGAACTGGGGCGTGATGAATCATCCTGGTATTCAGGATGGCTTTATCAATGACATTAAGCTGGAAGATGAGTTGTCGGCAGTACGCCTGAGTGCCAATTACTACCTGGGTTCCGGCATCGTTGAAGAGCTCGAGTTCGGCGTTAACTACACCAATCGTGAAAAGACCAAGAATTACCGCGGTGCCTTCCTGCAACTGAAGAACAATGCATCTGTTGCCGTACCTTCTGAATATCTTATGTCACCTGTGGATCTGGGCTTTATCGGCATAGGCAATATCCTGACCTATGACGCCCGCGCTTTGTATGAAAGCGGTCTCTACTATGATGTGCTGGAAACATCAGTATTGGATCCCTGGAGTCACACCAAATCCTGGTCAGTACAGGAAGAGGTGATTACCCCTTATGTGCAGGCCAACCTGTATACCGAAATTGCAGGTATGGAGCTGAAAGGTAACCTGGGTCTTCAGGCTGTGTATACAGATCAAAGTTCTGATGGATATACCGTTCTTAACAAAAAAGGCGAGCAAGAAGGTGCTCCGGATACTCAGGAAGTCGTATCAGTTAATGGCGGCACTGACTATTGGGAATTGTTGCCCAGTATGAACCTGGGTTTGGAAGTGGCAGATGATCAATATGTCCGCCTGAGTATCGCCCGAACTCTGGCCCGCGCCCGTATGGATCAGATGAATGCCAGCAGAAGCGTCAACTATGACCCGAAAAAGGCCAACTCAACTGAGATAACCCAATCTCCATGGAGTGGTGGTGGCGGTAACGTTGAGCTTAAGCCCTGGATGGCCTGGCAGTATGATCTGAGCTATGAGAACTACTTCTCCGGCACCAGCTACTTCTCTGCGGCCCTGTTCTACAAGCATCTGGAAAACTACATCTACAACCAGCAAACCGTTCATGATTTCAGTGACGTTCCAGTTGCCGGTACGCCGCCTGCAATGACCGAAGGTTATTACAATATCTGGCAAAACGGTCAGGGTGGTTATATCTGGGGTGGTGAACTGACTCTGGCGCTGACCGGCGACCTGCTGCACGACGCCCTGTCCGGTTTCGGTGTGTCGGTGAACTACTCCTACACAGACAGCAAGGTACAGGAATCTGCCGACAGCGAGCCTATCGAGCTGCCGGGTCTGTCCAGGGAAGTGATCAACTCCAGCATCTACTACGAAGATTATGGCTTCCAGGCCCGTGTCAGCGCCCGTTACCGCTCTGACTTCCTGGGCGAAGTCAGTGGCGTAGGTCTGAAGCGGGATATGCGTACCGTTGCCAGTGAAACTATCGTCGATGCCCAGATAGGTTATGACTTTGCCGAGTCCGGGATCCGTGGACTGGAAGGTCTGTCTATCGTGCTGCAGGGCCTGAACCTGACCGATGAGCCGTTTATCACCTTTGAAAACGGTGATGAGCGTCGAATCATCGACCATCAGAGCTATGGCCGTACCTATATGTTGGGTGCCAGCTACGCATTTTAATCTGTGATTAACCCATGTCCGGCAGTGGATGCTGCCGGACATTATTTTAACTGAATTAATCAGTTAACAGTGTTTTGCTTAACAACATCTGGGTCAGATGTGGTTAACGGAAACACTGGGGCGCGCAGCGGCTTTGTCCTGTGCCAACTCATCAAGAATTTCTACCAGCCTATTGTCAGATGGAGACTGTAAAGTGAGGCGTATTTTCCCTGTGCTGCTGGCGGGCAGCAGTTTCGTATCTTTAGCTGCGCCTGCGTTTGCTGAGCCTCTGTTGCACGTGCCGTCGCCGGACTGGCGCGATCAGATCATCTATTTCGCATTGACCGATCGTTTTAACGATGGCGATCCGTCCAATAATGATCAGGGTGCCGGCGAGTTTGATCCTCAAGATCACCGTAAATTCAGCGGGGGCGATCTCAAGGGCATGAAGGCCCAGCTGGATTATATGCAAAAGCTCGGCGCCACCGCCCTATGGCTGACCCCGCCTGTGGCCAATCAGTGGTGGTATCCCAAAGGTCAGTATGGTGGCTACCACGGTTACTGGGCGACCAACTTTAAGCAGAACGATCCCCATTTCGGCACGCTGGAAGATTATCAGGCGCTGTCTGATGATCTGCATCGCCGCGGCATGTATTTGATCCAGGATATTGTGGTCAATCACACAGGCAATTTCTTCGGCTACGAAGGCGAATATGATCCGCAGGACACAGCCAAACACTTCAGAGTGTTTGCTGATGAGCATCCGGGTAACCGCTTCCCGACTCAGGCGCCCTTTGAGCTGGTCGACAGGCACAATCCTGAGCATGTGGCAGCGGATATCTACCACTGGACTCCGCCCATTACCGACTATCAGGATCCGGCTCAGGAGTTCACTCATCAGCTGGCTAATCTGTCGGATCTCAACACCAGCAACCCCAGGGTGCGGGAAACCCTCAAAGACAGCTACCGCTACTGGATTGAAACCGTGGGGGTGGATGCGTTTCGGGTAGATACCGCCAAGTATGTGGAGCATGACTTCTGGCACGACTTTCTACATGCGCCCAACGGCATCATGGCAGCGGCGAAAGGCACAGGGCGGCATGATTTTCTGGCCTTCGGCGAAATTTTTGATGGCTCTGCTCCCATGCAAAACAGCGGCGAGCACAAGCTGGTGAGCTTTCTGGGCACAAAGGATAAGCCTGAACTGAACTCTGTCATCGGTTTCCCGCTGTTTTTCGAGCTGGGGCGGGTGATGGCCGAAGGCGCGCCCACGGCGCAACTGGCCTACCGGCTCGAGCAGCAGATGGCGGTCTATCCCAATCCCTGGGTGATCCCCAACTTTGTTGATAACCATGACACCCGCAGATTCCTGTCATCCGGTTCACTGGAATCTTTCCGTCAGGCGATGGCGGTCATCTTCACTGTACCGGGGATCCCTGTGATCTATCAGGGGGACGAGCAGGCGTTGACGCAAACCCGTCAGGCCATGTTTGCCGGTGGTTATGGCTCGAGCCAGAGCCAGTTTGATACCGACTCGCCGATGTTCCGTTTTGTGCGGGATCTGGCCGCCCTCAGGCTGAGTGACAAGGCGCTGACCCGGGGTGATTTAAGGGTTCTGGCGAGCGCCAGTCAGGGCGCGGGAATACTGGGGTTTGAGCGCAGCTATCAGGATGAGCAGGATAAACAAGCCGCTCAGCAGCGCACTCTGGTGCTGATGAATACCGCCCAGAGCGCCCAGCTGCTGGCCAATATGCCGCTGCAAGCCGGACATTGGCAGCTGGTGCTGGATGAAAAGGGGGCGGTTGCTGACAAGCCGGTATTGAGCAGCAGTGGTGAGCTGACCATGAACCTGCCTGCCAAGGCAATCCGGGTTTATCGCTGGGTGGGCGAGTCTGCAGCGGTTCAGTCAGAGCTAACGCCAGAGCTAATGCCAGAAAAGAAGCCAGCGCTGACGCTGGAAACCCGGCTTCAGGGCCAAACCCTGACAGCGGATACCTTGCTGCAGGGACATTTCAGCCAGCCTGATAGCCAGCTGCAGCTGGTGTTGAACGGTAATCTGGATACTGCTGTGCCCCTGACCGTCTCAGCCGATGGCAAGTGGCAATATCCACTGCCGGTGAGATCCCTTGGCAACTGGCCCCAGTCTATCAATCTGTATGCGCCGGGATTGGCGCTGGCGGGCGAGACGGTCAGTTTTACCACTCAGGTGCTGACTCCGGCATGGCAACTGGAGGTTACAGACCCTGTGGGTGATGAAGCCTATCAGCGGCCAAATCATGCCAACAGCGGCGCGCAGCGGGATATCACTGCAGCCAGTGTGCGCAGCGGCGGCAGTGTGCTGGAGCTGACCCTGAGTATGGCCGAGATCAGCGATGGCTGGCAGCCTGCCCAGGGATTCGACAATGTCAGCTTCGATATCTATTTCGATCTCTCCAGCCAGCTGCCCCATGCCAACGCCGCCAGCGCCTTGCCGGATCTTAAGGCTGATATGCCACAGGGCCACTGGCATCTGGGGCACACCCTGCATGGCTGGGGCAATACCCTGTTTATTCCGGGCGCGACCGACTCTGCGGGCAAGCTCGGGATTGCGCGGGTGGCGCCTGCGCCCAAAGTGACTGTGGATAAAGCGGCAGGCACCCTGACCCTGAGCTATCAGGGAGAAGGTCTGGGACTGCAGCAGTGGGATGGCGTCAGCATTTATATCACCACCTGGGATCGCAGTGGTGAAGGGGATTTACGTTTGGTGACGCCGCAGGCGAGCTCCTGGTCATTCGGTGGCGGTGACAGTCAATCGCCGCTGATCATGGACAGTCTGTGGCTTGATACCAAGCTGAAGCAGGCATCCACCCTGAGCCCGAATACCAGCTCAACAATAGAATAAGCAAAACAAAAGAGTGAGATACCCTATGTCGTTTTTCCGCATTTCCCGGCTGTCGGCGCTGGTGGCCGTTTCCATTGGTCTTGCTGGCTGCAGTGCCGCGCCAAACCAGGGCGAGGACGCAGCTAACGTCGCGGGTGCACAGCCGCACAATAAAGCCGTGGTGTACCAGATGTTTACCCGTTTGTTTGGCAATACCCAAAGCGCCAACATCCCCTGGGGCACGGCGGAGCGGAACGGCATCGGCAAGTTCAACGACATATCTGACAAGGCGCTGGAGGGCATTAAACAGCTGGGCGTCAGCCATGTCTGGTACACAGGCGTGCCGCACCATGCGCTGGTGGCCGACTACACGGCCTATGGCATCAGCAATGATGACCCGGATGTAGTCAAGGGCCGCGCTGGTTCACCCTATGCGGTCAAAGACTATTACAGTGTGAACCCGGATCTGGCGGTCGATCCCGCCAAACGCATGGATGAGTTCAGGGCGCTGGTGGATCGCAGCCACAAGCACGGCCTGAAAGTGCTGATCGACATAGTGCCCAACCATGTGGCCCGCAATTATGAATCCCTGGGTAAGCCAGAAGGCGTGCAGGACTTTGGCGCCAGTGACAACACCAGTGTGGAATACGCCCGCGACAACAACTTCTACTATGCCGTGGGCGAGCCTTTCAAAGTGCCTGAATATCTTGACGGCTACCTGCCACTGGGCGGTGAAAAGCAGCCGCTGGCTGATGGCGAATTTGTGGAAAACCCGGCCAAGTGGACCGGCAATGGCGCCCGCTCGGCCCAGCCGCATTTCCACGATTGGTATGAAACCGTCAAGGTGAACTATGGCGTGCGCCCCGATGGCAGCCATGACTTCCCGCAGCTGCCTGCTGAGTTTGCCAATCTGGATGTGGCCGCCCATTACGCCTTCTGGCAGGGCAAGGATGTACCTGATTCCTGGGAAAAATTCCGCGATATCGCGCTGTTCTGGACTGACTTTGGCGTCGATGGTTTCCGCTTCGACATGGCCGAAATGGTGCCTGTGGCCTTCTGGAGCTATCTGAACAGTCATATCAAGCATGCCAACCCGGACGCCTTCCTGCTGGCCGAGGTGTATCAGCCGCACCTGTACCGTGACTATCTGCACCTGGGCAAGATGGATTATCTGTATGACAAGGTGGATCTGTATGACAGCCTGAAAGCCATTATCCAGGGCCGTGAGAGCACGGATGCCATAGTCAGGATCCAGGCCGCCAAAGCCGACATTGAACACAATATGCTGCACTTCCTCGAGAACCACGACGAGCAGCGCATCGCCAGCCCTGACTTTGCCGGTGAAGCGGTCAATGCCCTGCCAGCCATGGTGCTGTCTGCCACCCTGAGCTCATCGCCCACCATGCTGTATTTCGGGCAGGAAGTGGGCGAGCGCGGCGAGGGCGATGCCGGTTTTGGCAAGGCTACCCGCACCACTATTTTCGACTACTGGGGCGTGCCTGCGCACCAGCGCTGGATGAACGGCGGCAAGTTTGACGGTGGCGGATTGAGCGCCGATGAGCAGCAGCTTCGCGACTACTATGTGCGCCTGATGCAGTTTGTGCAGTCCAGCCCGGCGCTGATGGGTCAGTACGCTGAAATTCACACCGCCAACAAGACCACGCCCGGTTACAGCGGCAGTACCTATGCCTTTGTGCGTTACAGCGAGCAGCAGCAGCTGATCATTGCCAGCAACTTTGCCCAGCGCACTGGTACTGAGTTTGAGCTCACGCTGCCGGCTGAACAGATCGCCGCGATGGCGCTGACAGATGGCCGCTATCAGCTGCTGGACCAGCTGAGTGGTGATGCGCTGACGCTGACAGTCAACAAGGGTGAAGGCCGGGTGGCGATGCAACTGGCGGCGCTGCAGTCACGCATTCTTGAACTGCAGCGCTGATAAGCATCAGCACGGGCAACAGCCCAAGTTAAACAACAACATCCGAATAAGCAGAATAACGAGATACCCATGAAAAACTTACTCTGGATCCTGATGGCTGGCCTGAGCATTAGCACGGCCGCGCAGGCTGCCGTGCTCAAAGGTCATCATTTTGATGGCAATAATCTGGTGCTGACCACGGACGAGGGGCTGGTTACCCTGTCCGGCTATGGCGACGGCGCGGTGGCGGTGCACTATGCCAACGACGGGGTAAAGCAGCTGCCCTCCTTTGCGCTGGATGAAACTGCGGCGCTGGTGCGCGGCGCGCTGCATAAGCGCAATGGCCTGCTGCAATACCAGCTGCCTGAGCTGACGGTGGCGATCCAGTCCTCGCCGCTGCAGTTGAGTTTTTACCATGAGGGCAAGCAAATTCTGGCCGAAGAAAGCGGCCTGTTTGTGCATGACAATATCCGTGGTTTTCGCTTCGCGCTGGACGAGGATGAGAAGCTGATTGGCGGCGGTCAGCGGGTGCTGGGCATGGACAGACGCGGCCATCGCCTGCCTATGTACAACAAAGCCTCCTACGGCTACACCACCCATGCCGAGCAGATGTACTACGGCCTGAGCGCGGTGATGTCCTCCAACAAATATGCGCTGGTGTTTGATAACTCGGCCACCGGCTGGCTGGATCTGGGCAAGACTGAGCCCGACGTGCTGCAGTTTGAGGCGCAGGCCGGACGCACCGCCTATCTGGTGGCTGCCGGCAGCAACTATCCCGAGGTGATTGAAAACCTGACTGCCGCCACCGGTCGTCAGCCATTGCCGCCGCGCTGGGCGCTGGGCAATTTCGCCTCGCGCTTTGGTTACCACACCGAGCAGGAGGCGCGGGACACGGTCAACACCTTCGCCAAAGAGGATTATCCGCTGGATGCCATCGTACTGGATCTCTACTGGTTCGGTAAGGATGTGCAGGGGCATATGGGCAATCTGGACTGGGACAGTGAAGCCTGGCCAACGCCGGAGAAAATGATCAGCGATTTCAGTGATAAAGGGGTAAATACCATACTGATCACCGAGCCTTTTGTGCTGACGACCTCCAAACGCTGGGATGAAGCGGTTAAGGCCGGGGCGCTGGCGCAGAACTTTGCCGGCGAGCCCAAAACCTTTGATTTCTACTTTGGCAATACCGGGCTTATCGATGTGTTCTCGCCCAAAGGGCAGGACTGGTTTATGGGCATCTACAACACCCTGCTGGAGCAGGGCGTGGGTGGCTGGTGGGGCGATCTGGGTGAGCCGGAAGTGCACACCCATGACACAGTGCACAGCCTTGGCAGCGCCGATGAAATCCACAACGCCTATGGCCACGAGTGGGCGAAATTACTGTATCAGGGGTTGATGCAGGCGCAGCCGCACAAGCGGCCGATGATCATGATGCGCTCTGGCTTTGTCGGCTCCCAGCGCTACGGTTTGATCCCCTGGACCGGCGATGTCAGCCGCAGCTGGGGCGGACTCAAGCCTCAGGTGGAACTGTCATTGCAGATGGGCCTCTTGGGCCTTGGCTACACCCACTCGGATCTGGGCGGCTTTGCCGGTGGCGAGCAGTTCGAGCCTGAGATGTACACCCGCTGGCTGCAGTATGGTGTGTTCCAGCCTGTGTATCGCCCCCATGCCCAGGAGAATATCGCGCCTGAGCCGGTTTTCCACGATCAGCAGACCCGCGACATTCTGCGCGACTTCGTCAAGCTGCGTTACCGCTTGCTGCCCTACAACTACACCCTGGCGTATCACAACAGCCTGACCGGTATGCCGCTGATGCGCCCCTTGATGTTTGAAAACGAAGCCGATATGGCACTGTTTGACAACAAGGATGCCTACCTGTGGGGCGATGCCTTCCTGGTGGCGCCGGTCACCGATCCCGGTGTGGCGTCTGTGGCCGTTGAGCTGCCTGGTGGTGTCTGGTTCGATTATTTCACCGGCGCGCGGTATGAGAGTGCCACGCCGGGACAGGGCGACAGTCAGGCTCCCAGCACGGTTAATGTGCCGGTGACGCTGCAAACCATTCCTGTGCTGGTGCGCGCCGGCAGCTTTATCCCGATGGCGATTGAGCCGCAAAAAGCCGACGGCGAGCTGGCCTCCAGCCGCGACTATCGCACCGATAAGCTGCAGCTGGATTTCTACTTCGACAAGTCGGTCAGTCACAGCAAGGGCGAGATGTTTGATGACGATGGCATAGGCGCAGACAACCTGCAGACAGGCAATTTTGAACTGCTGGAATTCAGCTCCAGAGTCCAGGGCGATGCGCTGACGCTGACGCTGCAAAGTCGCGGCAAGCCGCAATATGCCGAAGGCCGTGCCATTGCGCTCAGAGTGCTGCAGCTGGCGGACAAACCCTCCGAGGTGATGCTCGGCGGTCAGTCTGTGGCCTGGCAGTGGCAGCAAGGTGTGCTGACGGTCAATATCCCGCTCAAGGGTGTTGATGCCGTGCAGACTCTCAAGATCAAACTGTAACCCGTTGAAAAGGCGGGTTGTGAGCAGTGTTTTTGGCTGCTCACAACGCCGCCGGTCGAGTCTGAACTGGGCGGCAGCGCGGGTTTGCCGTCCATGAATACGTATGCAAACGGGTGCCCAGCCTGCGCCAGGCTGGTTACCATAATGTTACAGATGCCGATAACAATAATGGATGAGAGGACGGGGCATGGTAAACGAGAAACCCAATCTGAGTTTCTGGCAGATATGGAATATGTGTTTTGGCTTTCTGGGGATCCAGTTTGGTTTTGCCCTGCAGAATGCCAACGTCAGCCGGATTTTCCAGACGCTGGGCGCCGACATGGACACCATACCTCTGCTGTGGATCGCCGGTCCAGTCACCGGTCTGCTGGTGCAGCCCATAGTGGGTCACCTGAGTGACAACACCTGGAACCGCCTTGGCCGCCGTCGTCCCTATTTTCTGGTGGGAGCCATCTTCACGTCTCTGTCGCTGCTGGTGCTGCCCAACTCAGGTGTGCTCTGGGTGGCGGCCGGTATGCTGTGGATTTTGGATGCCTCCATCAACATCTCCATGGAGCCGTTTCGCGCCTTCGTTGGCGACAACCTGCCCAAACGCCAGCAGGCCAGGGGCTACGCCATGCAGAGTTTCTTTATCGGCATAGGCGCCGTGGTGGCCTCCATGCTGCCGTGGATCTTGAGCCAGTTTGGTGTCAGCAATAGCGCGCCACAGGGGCAGATCCCGGATACGGTGAAATATGCCTTCTATGCCGGCGCCGTGGTGCTGTTTGTGGCCGTGGGCTGGACCGTCATCAGATCCAAAGAGTACAGCCCCCAGGAGCTGGCGGCGTTTGGCGAGCATCAGAGCGCAGATGAGACAGGCGCTGTGCAACGCAACAGCAACAGCTGGTACAAGTCCGGCCTGTATTTCTTCCTGCCGGCGGCGCTCGGTACGGCACTGATTTGGATGCTGGGTTGGGACAAGCAGCTGTATATCCTGTCGATTGGTCTCATGCTGTTTGCGCTGGCGCAGTGGTGGATGGGGGCTCGCCGTGCCAAGGCCTGCCGTCAGTCAGGTTTTGATACCGTGATGGATGATCTGTTCGCCATGCCGCAGATCATGCGCCAGCTGGCCTGGGTGCAGTTTTTCTCCTGGTTCGCCCTGTTTGCCATGTGGATCTACACCACGGCCGCGGTGACCTCCCATCACTATGGCACCGAGGATTCCAGCTCAGTGCTGTTTAACGATGGCGCCAACTGGGTCGGCGTGTTGTTTGCTGCTTATAACGGTTTTTCGGCCATTGCCGCGATCATCATTCCTGTGATGGTGCGCTGCTGGGGGCTGCGACTGGCCCACGGCGTGAATCTGCTGCTGGGCGCGCTGGGTCTGCTGTCTTTCCTGTGGATTGAAGATCCACAGTGGCTGCTACTGTCTATGGTGGGTATCGGCTTTGCCTGGGCCTCTATTCTGTCGCTGCCATACGCCATGCTGGCTGGCTGTTTGCCTGCCAGGAAAATGGGCGTGTACATGGGCATCTTCAACTTCTTTATCGTGATCCCGCAGCTGCTGGCGGCCAGTATTCTGGGTCTGCTGCTGCGCCACGGTTTCGAGTCCAAGCCTCTGTATGCCATGGTGATTGGTGCTGTCTCCTTCGCGCTGGCAGCGCTGATGATAGTGCGGGTGAAGCTGCAAAATGGCCGCGAGCTGAGTCTGGCACAGGGTGGTGCACATGGCTAAGGGGCACATGGCTAAGGAGCTCATGACTAAGGATCTCATGGCGAAAGGGCGCGCGCGAATGTCGACGCTTGCTGCGACCATAGTGGCGGTTACTGGGGCAGTTACTGTGGCGGTTACTGTGGCGGTTGCCGCGGTGTTGGGGATAACCCAGGCGGCGATGGCCGCTGGCTCTGCAAGTCAGGAGCTGGTGGGCACCACTGAGCCCTTCGCCGCTAACGCCGTCTATTTTGTGGTCACCGACCGCTTTGTCGATGGCGACCAAAGCAATAATTACGAACAGGACTCAGGCTGGCAGCTGCCCGTCTCGCTGGAGGGCAATCAGGCCAATGTGGGTTATATGGGCGGTGACTTCAAAGGCATTCTCGATAACGCCGACTATATCCGTGAGATGGGCTTTTCCGCCGTCTGGATGACGCCGATTGTGCAGAACCCTGCCGAGGCCTTCAGCGGTGGCGATGAGATCAAGCCTCATGGCTTTGCCATGGACAAAGGCAAGGCAGCCTACCACGGCTATTGGGGCACCAATTTCTATCAGCTGGATAAGCATCTGCCCTCTCCCGGGCTGGATTTTGAGCAGCTTAATCAGCAGCTGGCAGACAAGGGCCTGAGAACTATTCTGGATGTGGTGATTAACCACGGCTCGCCAGCCTATAGCATGACAGATGAGCAGTATCAGACCAGTCTGTTTGGCAAGTTGTATGACGACAGCGGCAAGTTGGTGGCAGACCATGGCAACCTGCCGCCTGAGCAGCTGAATACCGACAAGCCGCTGCAGTCCTGGTTCAATACCAGGCGGGATTTGGCGCAGCTGGCAGACATGAACACGGGCAAGCCAGAGGTAATGGATTACTTCGTCAACGCCTATCTCAAGTGGCTGGGGCAGGGGGCGGGTGCCATGCGCATCGATACCGTCAAGCATGTACCGGCGGCGCACTGGGGCGTATTCAGCCAGCGCATTCGCGCCGCGTATCCGGGCATGTTTATGTTCGGCGAGGTCTATTCTTTTGACCCCAAGGAGATAGGTCAGTACACCTTCCCGGATAAGGGCGGCATGAGTGTGCTGGATTTCCCCATGAAGGCCGCCATGGATCAGGTGTTTGCCAAGGGGGCGGATTACAGTGAACTGCAACAGGCGCTGTTTCTGCAGCCAAAGAACAACCCTTATGCCAATCCCTATGAGCTGCTGACCTTCTACGATAACCATGATATGCCGCGGATGAATGCCTCCGACGCGGGCTTTATCGATGCCCACAACTGGCTGTTTACCGCCCGGGGCATTCCGGTGATCTACTATGGCTCTGAGATGGGGTTTGAGCGCGGCAAGGCTGAGCACATGGGTAACCGCAACTACTTTGGTCAGGACAATGTCGCCAAAGCGGTCAGTCACCCCATTCGTCAGGCGCTGATCCCCATCGCCAATCTGCGCGCCCAGTTGCCGAGTTTGCAGCGAGGTCTGCAGCTGGATCTGGAGTATGGCAAAGACACGGCTGCCTTTTATCGGGTGCTGAGCCGTGTTAAGGACGAAGTTAATGGCGATGTTAAGGGCGCCAAGAGCTATGAGCTGGCGCTGGTGCTGCTTAACAAAGGCGATAAGCCAGAAACCCTTGAACTGAACTCAGATTTGCTGGCTGGTGACTGGCGGGAGCCGCTGACCGACGGCGCTGTCAGCCTGCAGGATAAGGCGTCAGTGACGGTGCCGGCTCACGGCGTGCGGGTACTGGTGCGACACGGTGAGCAGTTGCCGGATGATGTCGCTGCACAGCTGGCGGCTCGTCAGTTTGGCAACCCATAAGTTTACACAGCGCCTTGGGCATTACCGGGCACAGTGGCTGGCCGCTTAGCTGCCGCAACTGGCTCTGACGATAAGCTGGGTGGGAATGGTCACTGCCTCCACCTGCTCACCGCGAATACGGCTGATCAGCTTATCCACCAGGGTTTCACCGGCCAGTCTGGTGTCCTGGCGGATAGTCGTCAGCGCCGGGCTGGTAAAACGCGCCAGCGGCAGATCATCAAAGCCGACAATGGCGATATCCTCGCCCGGTGTCAGGCCTCGCTCAGTCAGCGCCTGCATGGCGCCGATGGCAATCAGATCGCTGGCGGCAAAAATGGCGCTGACCTGACCGGCAGACTTGCTCTCCAGCAGGGCTTTGGTGGCCAGATAACCGGACTGCTCGGTAGTGATGGCATCGATTTGCAGCCCCGGCTCCAGTGGCAGGCCGGCTGACAACAGCGAGGCGGCATAGCCCTGATAGCGGGCAAACAGCTCTGGATAGTGATTGGAGGCATCGCCGATAAAGGCGATACGTCGGTGGCCGAGTTTAATCAGATGATCGGTAGCCAGGCGGCCACCCTGACGATTATCACTGTTAACGCATAAGGTGCCTGAATCAGCGCCCCAGCGCACATAACGGGTACCCTGGGCATCCAGCTGCTGCATCTTGGGGCGATAGTCCACATCGTCACCATAGCCCAGCAGAATAATGCCATCGGCCTTGTGACTGTCTTCATAGTCGGCGTGCCAGTCGTCAGACAGCTGCTGAAACGATACCAGCAGGTCGTAACCCTTGATGGCACAGGCTCGGGTGATGGAGCCCAGCATGGACAGAAAAAACGGGTTGATCAGGCTGTCGTCCGAAGTCGGGTCTTCAAACAACAGCAGCGCCAGCGTGGTACTTTGCTGAGTGCGCAAACTACTGGCATGTTTATCGACTTTATAATTCAGCTCCTTGGCGATTTGCTGAATGCGGGCCACGGTTTCCGGCTTGACCAGCGGGCTGTTGCGCAGGGCCCGGGAGACGGTGGACTGGGAAACACCCGCCAGATAGGCGATATCGATGGAAGTGGCTTTACCTTTGGTCGTCACTGTTTTTTTCCGCTGTAATTATCCGGAAGCTGGCCACAAGTGCCGTCTTCCTGTATGCGACTGATAGGGTCAGGGCTCGACTTGCTGATGGGCATTGCTATGCTGGAAGCGTTTTGTTCGCCCCCCTGATGACGTGAAACCATAAACAGAGTCGTTTCAACAGGCCGTTCATTCAGGGATACTGCCCGGCAATGCAAGCCGCTTTGTACCGACAATATTAGTAACAATTAGGCATTTCCCCGACAGGAATATCAAGAAAATATGGAGCAGAATCAATTTATTTTGGTCGCAGACATAGGCGGCACCAACGGCAGGTTCGCCGTTGCCGGTCGTCCAGGCAATGACATTGTCCTGAGCCATCAGGCGACCTTGCCCAGCAGTGGTGCCGACTCGCTGTTGACCTTGACCCGGCAATATCTCGGGCAGTTGCCGCCAGCGCTGAGTCTGAGCGGCGCCTGTCTTGCAGTGGCCGGGCCGGTGAATGAGCAGGGAGCCAGATTGACCAATCTGGGATGGGATGTGGTGATCGCGCAAATGCAGGCTGAGCTTGAGTTGCCCAGACTGTTACTGCTCAATGATTTTGCCGCCTATGCCAACAGCGTGCCGCTGCTGGCCGATGCGGATATCCGGCAGATAAAGGCCGGAGAGCCGCAAACTTCCGCGCCGGTGCTGGTGCTGGGGCCTGGCACCGGCTTTGGTATCTCGTCGCTGCAACCTCAGGGCAATGGCTACCGGCCTGTGGCCTGTGAAGGTGGTCATATGGCACTGGCGGCCTGCAACGAATTGCAGGATGCGGTAGTGCGGGAGCTGCGTAAGGTACATGGTTTTGTCAGTGTTGAGACCATTCTTTGTGGTCCCGGGTTGGTGAACCTTTATCGTGCGCTGGCGGCTGTAAAGCAGCAAATCCCAGTATTTGACTGCGCCGCCGATATCAGCTGCGCCGCACTGGATGGCAGCAATCCGCTGGCCGATGAGACACTTTCTCTGTTCTGCCGCTGGCTTGGGCAAACCGTGGGCGATCTGGTCATGGCCCATGGCGCTCTGGGTGGCGTGGTGCTGGGCGGCGGCATTCTGCCCCGTATGCTGGACTTTCTCAAGGCGTCGGAATTTATTGAGGGTATGCTGGATAAAGGCCGTATGTCGGCGTATCTGCAGTCGGTGCCTGTATCACTGGCCATGAAAAGCGACACCGCCCTGACCGGTGCCGCCGCCTGGTGGTGTCATAACGCCTGACAGAGACAGACATCCTAAAAAGCAGCAACAGGCCGGGCAATGCCCGGCCTGTTGTCAGTTCCCTGAGTTTGCAGGACTCTTTTTTATTTGGTGTTAACTATTGAGCTGGTTGACTGCCGCCCGCAGGGCCAGTTCATAGCCCTGGGTGCCCAGGCCACAGATCACGCCGACCGCCACGTCCGATAAATAGGAGTGCTGACGGAAAGGTTCGCGGGCGTGAACATTGCTGATATGCAGCTCAATAAAGGGAATGGCGACCCCCAGCAGGGCATCGCGCAGGGCAATACTGGTGTGGGTAAAGGCGGCCGGGTTGATGATGATAAAGTCGGCATCTGTGTTGTGGATGGCGTTTATCAGTTCATGTTCGGCGTTGGACTGCAGGTGCTCCAGCGAGACATTCAGCGAGCTTGCCACAGACTGAGCCTGTTCAACCACCTGAGCCAACGTCTGATGCCCGTATTTGTCGGGCTCCCGACGGCCAAGCAGATTGAGGTTGGGGCCATTGAGCAGCAGGATTTTGTGGCTGGGTGTCATGTAACGCTTTCCTTGGTAGTCGCAGTCTGTCAATCAAACCAAAAGCCCCGGGCTTTGTCGATGATTTCCCAATGAAAGTTACTAAAGCCGCCCGATTTGAGTGAAACGGACTCTGGGTGGTGGCAAGCTGGCAATACACCACAGCGGTCACCGAGACACACATAAAAGCAAAAGCATGTCACCACAGAGAACACAGAGGTTACCGAGAAAGGCCAAAGCGTTAGTGCTTACTGCTCTTCCTCAGTGCTCTCTGCGAAGCGCTCTGTGGTAGATGGTTTTCAAAGACAAAAGCCTGAACCACGAAGGACACAGAGGTCACAGAGGCACACAGAGAAAAGCAAAAGCATCTCACCACGAAGGACACGAAGAACACGAAGAAAGGCAAAAAGCAGCTGATGTTAAGCTCGTCTTGGTCTTTCCCTTGGTGTCCTCTGTGCAGCGCACGCAGTGAGAGTTTCGTGGGTAGGCCCCCTTGATTTTTGGGGCCGGGGAAGGGTCAATCGTATGACTTCTGCTGGCGCAGGGCTTTGACATTGCCGCGTTGCTTTTTGGCATCGACCCGCCGTCGTTGGCTGGCTTTGGTGGCCTTGGTAGCAATGCGTTTTTTCTGGATCACGCCGACGCTGGCGACCAGTGCGATAAACTGCGCCAGTGCTTCCTCGCGGTTGGCTTCCTGGCTGCGGGACAGCTGGCATTTGATGATGATCTTGCCGCTTTGGGTGATGCGATGATCGCTTTTGGCCAGCAGTTTTTCCTGATACAGCTCAGGCAGGGATGAACCTCTGATCTCGAATATCAGCTGAGCGGCGGTCGACACCTTGTTGATATGCTGGCCGCCGGCACCGCTGGCGCGGATAAATTGCCACTGGATTTCGGATTCCGGCAGGAACACACGGTTTGAGATTTTGATCATGAATATGCTAGCTTTCTCTATCGGCTTGCGGTCGGTCGGCCCAAGCATACCAGTTTCGCAGTCTCTTTTGGGGAAACGCCCTATGTTATGCCAGATCCCGGATATCAAACCCGGTGTAATCAGCCTGTTTGTCAGCGGCCGGATTTCCAGTCAGGATTATATTCAATGTCTCTTGCCTTTAATGAGTCAGGCGAGGGAGGAGCGGGGCAGGGTTTGTCTCTATATTGAGGCAGATGTGCTGCTGGAAGGCTGGGAAGATCTGATTGCCTCGGGGGGCATGTTGCAGCCATTGCCTGAGCTGGACGCCCTGGTCTTTGTCGGCGGCCCGGATTGGGTGGGCAATGCGGTGCATCTGCTGGGCCCGTTCCTTAAAGGCGATATCGCCTGGTTCCCGCTGGAGCAAAAGCACATGGCGAGGGATTGGATAAGTGAGCGCTCTGCCTACTGCTGATCTATTTGTAGAAGAAAAGGAAAGCAAGATGAAATCAATGAAAGCTCTGCTGGCCGCCCTGTCGGTGGTGACTCTGTTATCAGCCTGTGCCCCGGAAGTGGGCAGTGAGGCCTGGTGTAAAGAGATGAAGGAAAAACCCAAGGGTGACTGGACTGCCAACGAGGCGGCCGATTACGCCAAACACTGTGTATTTAACTGAGTTTGAGCGTGTTATCGAGCTTCACTGGCTGCAGGTTCAATATTGATATGGAATACCCTGTTTTTACAGGGTATTTTTTCACGCCTGAGAGCTGATCCAGTTCACATACTGCTTTTTAGAGTGCTAAAAATGCATCAAAAGACTTGTTTACAGTGAACTAAACAATAGAATGCCTGTCTGTTAACGTATCTGTTAACTTATTCAACACGCTTTATTTTTCAGGATGGCTGAATTGCGCAATTGGATCACCAAAAGCATGCACAAACTGGCACAGGCATTGATTGCCCTTGTGCTGTTGCAGTTTGCTGCGGCGAATTTGGGTGGTCATCAGCTGCATGCCGGTAACAGTGCTGAAGAAGAAAGTGAGCATGCCCACCTGCAATACGTGGCCAAGGTGGAAACCCTGGCGCAGTGTATTGATTGTGTGTGCGAGTCGGACACGCTGGATACCCAGAGTCAAAGCGAGCATCAGCATCTGGTGACTGAGCTGAAACAGGTGGATCTCTGCCTGGACTGTCAGTGTCACGGTGGTGTGGTCAGTATGTTGTCCTATATGTCGGCACTGCCCGACAGCCAGCCTGATTTTATTTCCCCTTTCAGTGATACTCCGTATCTGCCGCCACTGGTGCAGCCGGACTATCGCCCCCCGATCGCTTAATCCTTATCCCATTGATAAATAATCCGCAGTTTGCGGCGGTCTGATCGCGCCCCTATTCACCGGGCCGGGCCAGTCACGTCTGCAGTGCGGCAGATTGAGATGTTGATACAGGATTGGTTATGAACAAATCCCTTTTGGCTATGGCGCTGCTGGGAACCTCCCTGGGCGCGATGGCAAATGCCGACCCCTTGTTGTCGGCCGGGCTGAACACAGCCGTAAATCAGCCACAAAGTCAGTGGCAAAATCAGCGCGCAGACGAGTTGCAGTCGCGGCTGGCGGCTGCCGGCTGGGCAGCGTCCCTGCTTGAGCAGATAGATACCTTACCCGAGATGGCAGCGCAGCGTGCCCGTGCCCGCCAACTGGGGTATGAACTGGAAGCCGCCTCACAAGCGGTATACAACCCTGAGCTGGGGCTGAGTTATGTCAGCGGCCCGGAAGATACCTATGGCATCGAGCTGAGTCAGACTATCGACTGGGGCGACAAGTCCGGCAACAGTCGCAGCCAGGCGTTACTGGCACAGCAAATCGCCCAATTGGAAATGGGGCTGGAGCGCAGCCGTATTCTGGGTGACAGCCTGCTGGCGTTGGTTGAACAGCAGGCCCGCAATAAGGAGCTGGCGTTTGCCCGTCAGCAGCTGGAATACGCCGGGACTCAGCTGGAAATCGCCCGTCAGCGGGTGGCCGCCGGGGATATTTCCCGCGCCGAGCTGGAGCTGATATCCATGGAGCTGGCCGGTAACAGTGCCGATTACGCCATGGCGGAGCAGGCGGCGCTGGCTGCCGATATCCGCGTTATGTCCCTGCTGGGACTGGATACCGGCAATCTGACTGACGAACAGCCGCTGTTTGCCGATCTGCTGGGGTTGATCTCTGCCGACGGTTTTGCCCCGGTGGACATGCAGTTGCCTGCGCTGTCGCTGGCATACAAGCAGGTGCAGCTGGCCAGGGCGGCAGCAGCTGCTGCCCGCAGTGACAACAGCATAGACCCCACCATCAGCCTGAGCGCCGAGCGCGATGGTGGTGATAACAAGTTTGGCGTGGGGCTGTCGCTGCCGCTGCAGGTGCGTAACAGTTACCGAGAGGTCAATGCCGCCGCCGATGAAGCTATCACCGTCGCCGAGCAGGCTTACCTGGCCAACGAACGTCAACTGAAACAACAACATAAACAATTCCTGATGAGTGTGCCCCGATTAATGGAGCGCTATCGCGACTGGCAACAGCTGGCGTATACCGCCGGCAGTCAGGCTGCCAATTCCCTGGGCCAGCAATGGCAGCTGGGGGATATCAGTACCAGCGATTATCTGCAAAGCCGTCGTCAGCTGTCTGCCAACTATCTGGTGGGATTGCAGCTGGAATCGGCTATCTATCAAAGCTGGATTGAATGGCTGGCCGCTTCGGGTCAGCTGGAAGCGTTTGTTCGCTCGCTGGCCGGCCAGTCAGCCACCGCCGCACAATAAGGAATTGCCCCATGAAAAAATCAGTTAAAACACAAGATTCAAACCCAATTAAATTGTCGGCAGTGGCGCTGGCGCTGGCGCTGTCATGCTCCTTCGTGCCGGGTGTGACAGCCGGTCCCGGCCATGACCACAGTGAAGAAGAAGCCAGCCTGCCGCGCTCTGACGCAAAAGTAACTGAAGGCGCAGAGGCTGAAGATGATCACGGCCTGCACCTGAGTGCCGAGCAGCTGAAGCTGGCCTCCATCGAAGTGATGGCGGTATCTGAGCAGGCATTCAGCCTGAGCGCTGTCGCTACCGCCACCTTAAGCGTCGACCGGGACAAAACCGTGACCCTGGCGCCCCAGCTGGATGTGCGGGTACTGGCCCGTCATGTGGTGCCAGGTCAGGAAGTGCGTGCCGGTGAGCCGCTGCTGACCCTGGGCGGCGCGGCCGTGGCGCAGGCGCAGGCGGATTACATCAATGCTGCCGCCGAATGGCAGCGGGTCAGCCGTATGGATAAAAGCGCCGTCAGTGCCAGCCGCCGCCTGCAGGCGCAGGTGGATGCCGAGCTGAAACGCGCCATTCTGGAAGCATTGAAAATGACTCCGGCGCAGATCAGGGCGCTGGAAAGTCGCCCCGAGTCCATCGGTCAGTACCAGCTGCTGTCGCCCATTGATGGCCGGGTACAACAGGATGTGGCCCAGCGCGGCCAGGTATTTGCTGCCGGCACCGCGCTGATGCAGCTGACCAATGAGTCTTATCTGTGGGTGGAAGCGCAGATCACCCCGGCGCAGGCACAAAACATCGAAGTGGGTGCCAACGCCATGGTGCGGGTGGGGGACAAGTTGCTGGCCGCGCAAATCATTGGCCGCTCCCATGAACTCAACGCCGTGACCCGTACCGAGCAGGTGCTGGCGCGCCTGCATAATCCGGGGCATGTGCTGCATGCCGGTCAGTTTGCCGAACTCTACCTGAGTGATACCGGCAGTGAAGGTGTGGTGCTGCCGGATGCGGCACTGACCCGCGGCGGTGACGGTGACTGGCAGGTATTTGTGGCAGAAGGTGATGGTTTTGAAGCCAAAGAAGTAAAGGTGGTTGAACGTCAGCGCGGCATGAATCTGGTGCAGGGGCTGCATCATGACGATCAGGTGGTGATCTCCGGCGCCTTCTTCCTGGCATCTGAGCTGGCCAAGTCCGGCTTTGATATTCACAACCACTGAGGCGCGCCCTGAGGCAATAAGACTATGCTGAATAACTTGATTGAAGTGGCGGTGCGTCACCGTTTGCTGGTGCTGCTGGCACTGGTATCAGCGCTGGTAGCCAGTGTGTTTGTGCTGCCCAGACTGAATCTGGACGCCTTCCCTGATGTGACCAACGTGCAGGTAACAGTGAATACTGCCGCCGAAGGTCTGGCGGCGGAAGAAGTGGAAAAACTCATTACCTATCCGGTGGAGTCGGCCATGTACGCGCTGCCGGAAGTGACCGAAGTGCGTTCTTTGTCCCGTACCGGGCTGTCGATTGTGACTGTGGTATTTGCCGAAGGCACGGATATCTACTTTGCCCGGCAGCAGGTATTTGAACAGCTGCAGGCGGCCAAGGAAACCATTCCTGCCGGTGTGGGTGTGCCGGAAATTGGCCCCAATACCTCGGGGCTGGGGCAGGTGTACCAGTACATACTGCGGGCCGATAAAGATTCGGGCGTCAGTGCCGATGAGCTGCGCAGTCTGAACGATTATCTGGTGAAACTGATTTTGATGCCGGTGGGCGGGGTGACCGATGTGCTCTCCTTCGGCGGCCATGTGCGCCAGTATCAGGTGCAGGTGGATCCCAACCGGCTGCTCAGTTACGGCCTTGCCATGGATGATGTGACCGCGGCACTGGAGAGCAACAACCGCAACGCCGGTGGCTGGTTTATGGACCAGGGCCAGGAGCAGCTGGTGGTGCGTGGCTATGGCCTGCTGCCATCCGGTGATGAAGGGCTGGCGGCTATTGGTCAGATCCCCCTGACAGAATCTGCCGGTACCCCGGTGCGGGTCGCCGATATCGCCACTGTGGATTACGGCTCGGAAATTCGTGTCGGCGCCGTCACCATGACCCGCAAGGATGAGGCGGGTGACGCTGAGTATCTGGGTGAGGTGGTCGCCGGTGTGGTGCTCAAACGTATGGGGGCCAACACCAAGGCCACCATCGATGATATCGCCAAGCGGGTCGCGCTTATCCAGCAATCCCTGCCACAGGGGGTGCATTTTGAGGTGTTCTACGATCAGTCGGATCTGGTGAAAACCGCGGTCACCACTGTGGTGGATGCGCTGCTGATGGCGTTTGTGTTCATTCTGGTGGTGCTGGCGCTGTTTCTGGTGAACCTGCGCGCCACTGTACTGGTGCTGCTGTCCATCCCTGTGTCCATTGCACTGGCGCTGATGGTGATGAGTTACTACGGCATGTCGGCCAACCTGATGTCGCTGGGCGGTCTGGCGGTGGCTATCGGTATGCTGGTGGATGGCTCTGTGGTGATGGTGGAAAACATCTTCAAGCACCTGTCCCGTCAGGAGAGTCACCTTTCAGTGCCGCAAAAAGTGCTGGCGGCTGCCCGTGAGGTGTGCAGCCCGGTGTTCTTCGCCACCGCCATCATTATCGTGGTATTCGCGCCGCTGTTTGCGCTGGAAGGGGTGGAAGGCAAGATGTTCCAGCCGATGGCAGTGAGCATCATTCTGGCGATGATTTCGGCGCTGCTGGTGGCGCTGATCGCCGTGCCTGCGTTGGCGGTTTACCTGTTCAGCCGTGGTGTGACCGTGCGTCGCAGCCCTTTGCTGGAACCACTGGATGCCGGCTATCGCAAACTGCTCAAAGGTGCCATGGCCAGGCCCAAGCTGGTGCTGGGCAGTGCTGTGGTGATGTTTGCCCTGAGTATGGCGGTGCTGCCACGCCTGGGTACCGAGTTTGTGCCTGAGCTGGAAGAAGGCACCATCAACCTGCGGGTGACGCTGGCACCTACCGCCAGTCTGCAGACCGCTCTGGATGTGGCGCCGCATCTGGAAGCCATGCTGATGGAATTTCCTGAGGTGGACTATGCCTTAAGCCGCATTGGCGCGGCCGAGCTGGGCGGCGATCCTGAGCCGGTTTCCAACATCGAAATCTATATCGGTCTTAAGCCGATGGAAGAGTGGACCTCGGCTGCTACCCGGCAGGAGCTGCAGCATCTGATGCAGGAGCGCCTGAATGTCTATCCTGGCCTGCTGTTTACCTTCTCCCAACCAATCGCGACCCGGGTGGATGAGCTGCTCTCCGGGGTAAAAGCCCAGCTGGCGATTAAGCTGTTTGGCCCGGATCTGGATGTGCTGTCCAGTAAAGGTCAGCAACTGGCTGAGCTGGTGGGCACCATTCCCGGTACCGCCGATGTGTCGCTGGAGCAGGTGACCGGCGAGGCTCAGCTGGTGGTGCGTCCCAAGCGCGACATGCTGGCGCGCTATGGCATTAGTGTCGATCAGGTGATGAGCCTGGTCAGCACCGGGATTGGCGGCACTGAAGCTGGACAGGTGATCGACGGTAACGCCCGTTACGACATTCAGGTGCGACTGGCCGAGCGCTTCCGCAGTACCCCGGATGCCATCGAAGATCTGCTGCTGACCGGTGTTAACGGCGCGACCGTGCGTCTGGCGGAAGTGGCCGATGTAGTCGTGGAAATGGCGCCGCCCAACATCCGCCGTGACGATGTGCAGCGCCGCGTGGTGGTGCAGGCCAACGTCTCCGGCCGGGATATGGGCTCAGTGGTGGCCGATATCTATGCCATAGTGCCCAAGGCCGAACTGCCAGCGGGCTATACCGTGATGGTGGGTGGTCAGTATGAGAACCAGCAGCGGGCCCAGCAAAAGCTGATGTTGGTGGTGCCTGTGTCGATCGCGCTGATCGCATTGCTGCTGTACTTCTCTTTCGGCAGTGCACGCCAGGTGGCGCTGATCATGGCCAACGTGCCACTGGCGCTGATCGGCGGGGTGTTCGCCCTGTACATCAGCGGCACCTATCTGTCGGTGCCCAGCTCCATCGGCTTTATCACCCTGTTTGGGGTAGCCGTGCTTAATGGTGTGGTACTGGTGGATGCCATCAACCAGCGCCGTCACGCCGGGCAAGCCACCTATGAAGCGGTATTTGAAGGCACCGCCGGGCGTCTGCGTCCGGTATTGATGACCGCCCTGACCTCAGCGCTGGGGTTGATCCCTATCCTGATGTCTTCCGGTATCGGCTCGGAAATTCAAAAGCCTTTGGCAGTGGTAGTGATCGGCGGTCTGCTGAGCTCCACCGCCCTGACGCTTTTGGTGCTGCCGGCGCTGTATAACCTGCTTGAAGGTAAGCAGGCTGCCGAGCCGAGCTCCGGGCAAAGCCGGTAAGGCGATGCACAGCACAGTTTTGGATTTCTAAAGACATTTTCACCCAGGGACGGGAGAACTTTTTCGGTTATGTCTTGCCTTAAGACATAACACCTTCATCCTGCAGACCACAGGAACTGCCTAACCTTCTGTGGTATTGGGTAAGGCGCTAAGTTTTAGCGCCTTTTTCTTTTGCAGCGTCGTCTGCAGTTTCCTCTTTTTCTTTCTGCTGCAGAGTTGTCTGTCAGTCCTCAGTATTGAAATCCATGCTGGATTTTGCCGTTGGCAAAGGTTTGCCAAGCTACGTTTGGAAGGGATTTGTCACCAGTGAGGCTGGTTGGTGTTTTGCACTTACAGTGGGTCGTAGAAGTCGCCTTTCAGGCGACAGAAAGTCGTGGGTATGTACATCCATATACAAAGCCAGTTCGGCATCCATGCTTCTCGCTCATAAGCGCGCTTGCTACCGGCAAGCATTCGCCCAAACCCACACCCGGGCAAGAGGGGATCAACAGCGGCTAACAACATCCTTGTCTAACAGCCAGCTCAACATCCCTGTTTCGCGCTCATTAGCTCGCTTGCCATCGGCAAGCATTCGCCCTTTGCATCTCCCTTGCCGCCCCAGACGGAGACGAAAGCCCCTCGGGCTTATGGATGAAATTGACTACCGCTTCAGACGCTCGATTTACATCCCTGTAAATCCCTCCAGCTCGACTAAATATATCCCTATACAAAAGCCAGTTCGTCATCCATGACTCTCGTTCGCGACATATGCCTTCGGCATGCTCACCCTGTCTCGCGCTCGTCAGCATATTGCTTCGCAATACTCGCCCACGGCATTTGAATCCATACTCTGCGGCCGCTTCGAGGGAGCAACGGTGCAATCTGCCAGCACTGAGTAAAAGTTATGCCTGTCCTATTTTTCGCTTTTGGATTGGATTTGTCCTTGCGGGACATACCGCTTATCAGCGGTGAAAGTCGTGGGTAAATACATCCTTGTACAACAGTCAGTTCTGTAAATAAGTAATTTAATACCGCAAAAATGCAACACCATTGATGTATTGTGTTTGCTATTTGCAGCAACCTTACTATCACTATCTTTTCCTTTTTGTACAAATGTGGTAAGTCTGTTTGCGCTCAATGAGGAGCGTGTTGGTGAGAGGTTAATATGAAGAAGTTTTTTCTTTCACTGGCTATTTTGCCATTATCGGCAATTGCCACGGACGGCTACCTATGTAGTGATTGTACAAGTCAAACTGCTGCTCAATCAGTTGCACTTCGAGATCATGTCCCTAAGTTAATTTGTGTGAACCCGAATCCAGATTTTGAGTTGGAACTTGGCGGAAAACTGGTTTGTGGTTCGACACCAAATAAGATTGCCCTTGTAAATCCAAACAGCGGACAAGTATTTACATTTAGTGTTGGCCACTTAGCGGCTAATAACCAGCCCCATCTTTTTAATCATTCTATTTCCGACAATGATAGAAATTTATTTTCTGCTGCTGGCATAATATACAAAAACTTCAAAGTGGCTGTAGATGGGGTTAACCAATCCAGGCTAAATGAAATAAGTGGGAACACTCAAACTAGCCGTTCGAACACTTGTCCAGACAACACAGCCCTTGCAGCATTGGTTGATCCGAACAAAATGGTTGCACTTGAAAACCAAATTCGAGCCCAACTAATGGGCAATTCGGTCGCAATGGGAAATATACAAACTGAACTCAATAGAAATGACGCATTTGGTTCAATCTCTGATTTAGGCATTACCGTAGGAAACGGATTTGGTCAAATATTAGTGAATAATTCCAAAACTGACCCCATAACACGAATTCACTGGGGGTTTAGAGAGTCTGAGGGTGGTGAGTTTTTGTCTGACTTCTTACTTTTTGATATCAAGAAGTTAAGAAATGATTTGGGCTCTGAACCCATTATACTAGACATTACCCTCAACGATCTGTCTAGGGTGGCAGGTGACTATACTATATCACATCTAAAGGGAAAATATGGTCCAGTGCAGTTTGAAGATCCCTGTATAGTAGATAAGCTTGAACAATTAGGTTTAACTGGAGAGTTTAAAAATTCACAAGGTGGACCAACCCAATTCCCAGATGATCATAATCAGCAACCTGAAGGTGGTGGCTCTATTGAAACTTGCACTATATATTTCTACCAAAGTGGTAGGTTACTTTACGTATTTCGACTACTAGGTCGTTGTACATAGACAGGATCTTTAGCGTAGTTGATCAAATCACTCGCTGAAACGCAACAGCCGTAATAAAGTGGGGACACCCAAAACACTCTTCCGAGGAAAATACCAACCCCATTGATACCGCAGTTGAATGCATGGGGCAGGAGATTATGCCTGTCCTATCTCTCGGCGCAACAAATGCCTTCGGCATGCTCACCCTACCTCGCTCACGCAAGGCTTTCGGCGGCTCCGACGGGGATCTGGAGTATCCCGTTAGCCCCGAGTAAAAGTCATGCCTGTCCTTTCTTTTGCCGTAAATCCCTCCAGCTCGACTATCCTGTCTCGCGCTCGTCAGCATATTGCTTCGCAATACTCGCCCCTGATTCGACAGAGCCTGCGAGGAATCTGCCGGACAGGATGTCCAAATGCCATGTAAGGCAGGGATGCCTGAGAATGGCCATGCTTGTCCTATTTTTCGTTGATAATACTCTTTCATTATGAATGTTAGTAGCCATTAATTTGGGGACCTATGATGCTGTGCCGATTCTGCTATTAGCCCGGTTGGACTTAGTGTAGAGCGCTGGGAGGTGCTCTCTGGGACAAATCAGTACGTTCTTTAGCTAATACTTTTTCATGTCTCATGTCAGTCTTACCTCAGATATGTCGACAATATATCTACTAACTAATCCTTTAGTGTTATTTTTAAAATGACCGACGCTTTCTTTAATTGCAGACTGAATTTGGTTATAGGAAAGTACTGTATTTTTGGGTTGTGGCTGTCACTATTGGTTGATTGATTTCAATCCAATTGATGTGTTTTTTATATCTTCGTAATACTTTGGTTTATATTATCTGGGTTGATGGTTGGGTATTATATTTGAATTTTTTGGTTTAGGGTTAAACGCTGTCTTAAAGCTTGTTTTGCAGTTAATTGTTTTGTAGTTGATTTGAGATGTTAGCTGTTGTTTTTTGTGTCGATTAGGTTGGGTTGGTGAAGGTGTGAGCTATATTTTTTCTCCGTATTTTTATTTTTAATTAAGCAATGTGTCAGTTTTTATTACTAGTATGAAAATCTAATTTTTAAAGGTGTTCTTTTGAGTCTCTCTTTTATGATTTTTTGACTTGAATCCACTAACCATCTTTCATAACATGGCTCCACTAGAGAACGTTGCAAAACTTATTCATAGTTGTAGTTGTTATGGTCGTTTTAAGTGAGTAACTGACCTAGTAACAAAGCCCTGAATTGGGCATCAATTTAAATAAGGATATTGTAAAATGAAAAACTTAATGGTTTCTGTGAAAAATGCCATTGGCATGCGTGCTTCAGCTTCAGATGGAGTTTCAAGTTGGGGTTGTGGTGGACGTGGTGACGTTATGTGGCGTTGGTACCTTTACCACTCTATGTAAGCCAAACAAGACAGATCAACAGAATTGTTGATCTGTCTTTTTGTTTCTATTTTACCTCTCCAATGAGGATATACTCCTCACCTCTCATGAAGGGATTCTCATGAGTTTATCAGCTCTACCACCTCATATTCAGGCATTGCTGGCTCGCATCCGTGCAGGCGAACGCAACATACGTTTTTCTGACCAGCAGTATGGGGCTTTTGATGCCGATGCTGCACGGGGACTTAATCAGGCCAATTACGCTGATTTGACTATGCCTCCAAGAGTGTCAGATATACTGTTACACCGTTCTTCCCCGACCGTTTCCTGGCAACAAATCAGACAGCTATGGCTCGGTCAGCTTAAAGATGCAGTGGCTGGCCCTGCTTTGGAAAGTTGGTACCAGAAGGTTGGCCGCGAGTTGATGCTGGCTAGTGGTCAAGCTGTTGACTTGGTTCGATTGATACATAGGGTTTTCGCTGAGCAAAATACAGACATAGTACTGTCTGGTTTATCTGGGCGCGACTCTTCAGTTTTACGCCGTAATCAGGCCGCGAGCCTCGCTTTCCTTCTTGAAGAGTCAGCCAGTCAGGAAACTCGAATTCAGCGTTGGCGAAGGCATTGGCGAAGTATTCAGGTTGGGAATATCGTTCGAAAAACCTTAAGACAAAGAGCGGCAGGTAAAGCCAGTCGTCAACAAGATATGACTGACAGTTTGATCGAATTGCTACCTGAGCTGGGGATTGGCAGAGCAGTCGATTCTGTCGTGATGGCTTTGACTGCTGTTAATGGACCCCCGGGAGCTGCCGCGGCCTGTTTGCTTTATGAGTGTCAGCAGCAATCCGATTGGTTTGAGAAGGTTTGCGAAGAGTTACAGCAGATAACTGTCCACCAAATATGTGCAGACCCGCTGCGTCAAGCGCCATTGAGTCGAAGGTTTATCAAAGAAGCATTGAGACTTTGGAATGTCCCCATGCTGGTTCGACAGGTTCGTACCGATCTGCAATGGCAAGGGGAGCAAATACAAAAAGACAGCGTGCTGATGTTCAGTCCATTTTTTGTCCATCGTAATCCTGAATACTGGCCGCAGCCTGATGAGTTTAACCCTGAACGCTGGCTTGCAGATAGCCCGTACGCAAGTCAGTGTCCACATACCTATGTGCCTTTTGGCTGGGCACCTAAGTCATGCGTTGGCGCTATGTTGGGCTCGACTCAACTTCTACTGTTACTGCACCTGTTCGCTACCCGGTTCCAGTGGAAATTATTAGAGCCGGATCGTCTGGATATCACTATGACTGCCTTACCTCAACCTGTCGCTTTTGACGTAGAGTTAATGGTTCGCACGTCGGCGAGTGCGCAGCTAACGAGGCCAGATATCTTGTCCCAAGGGCCACAATGCCCCTTTTCTGAGACAAAATTGGAGGAGGGGGAGCAATCGTGAATGAAGAAAAGCTTACTTCAACTTCAGGGTGTCCTTTTCATGGCGTTGAGAAAATCGCTTCCCTGTCGCAGAGTAGTGAAGAAATAAGTGCCGACCCTTTTGCTTATCTGGATCTTCAACTGCAAAGTGGCGCTGATTATATCGAATTGCCAGGGACGGAGTGGTATCTCTCAGATCCGAACCAAATGAAACAAGTTCTGGCAAATAAAGAGGGGCTCTTCCATCAGCATTCTGATTTCTTTTTTGGTGGGGCAGGGTTGATTGGGGATAGCACTTTGCAGCAGAAACTGGGGCGCGTATTGCTTAAGCAACTTCAGGAGTATTGCCTGGATACTGCTGAACTGACGACCTTGGCACAAGGCTTGAGGAATAAGCAAACCTGTTGGCCTGATGAAGGCAATTTATTGTTTTACAGTTACTTTAAAGGGCTTTTGTTAGACGGTGGAGACTCTGCGACTCTGAGGAGTCTATTAGACAAGACTATTCCTCGGGTTGTCTTTTCGGGAGCGAAATCACGGCGCCCAACCTGGCGGAGAAAGCTATTTCAGATCAGATTTTACTGGCGAATGGCGCAAGCTATTGACCAACGTCGAGATGGGCAATTCAAGGATGCCAACGACTTGTTGAGTCTATTGGTTCGTGAAGCGGGGTCAGATCTGGACAATACTCAACTGACAGAAGTTTACCTGTCATGTTTGTTTGCTCTTACCGGCTCGTTGGGCTTTACGTTGGGCTGGAGTTTGTACCAGTTGGGACAGACATTACCCAACTGTTGGGAACAGATCGACTCCAGCGATATTGTTCGGGAGTCATTGAGGTTGTGGCCAATTGCATGGAACCTCACCCGCAGCAGTACAACGCCAATAGAGATAGCCGGACAGTCGTTATCGTCATTGGTCGTGTGCCCCTATACCGCACATCGGAATCCGAAGTTCTGGCCTGATGCAGATCAATTTATGCCACAACGTTGGGCAGATGCGAACAAAGACACGCCATTTTTAGCCTTTGGCTGGGGGACTCATAAATGTGTAGCTGCATCTTTATCTGTAAGATTAGTGGCCTTGATACTGGATCATATACGTCCTGCCAGTCCAACGATTCAGTTGCTGACACTTCGCCCGCTGCCTGAAGCTGCTCTGGCTCCTCCTCGCTTCATTTTATCTTTTATACCCGGAGAGTCTGATGCAAAGCAGTGAAAATCTGGAACAATCAGATTTGACCGGAATAAAAACTCCCCAAAGGTTATACAAACTTTGGCGGCAGATTAGGCAATTTCGCCACAGTAAGTTCGCACTCTTGCTGGTTTGGCAGACTTCCAAGCCTTTATTGGTACTACTCACTATTGCCAGTTTGATTGCAGGGTTGGCACCTGTGGGAATGGCTTGGATAGGTCAATTGCTGGTGGATGAAATAGTCCAACAGCATCAAAGTGGAGGGCATTGGCAAGGGGCTGCAATGTATCTGGCGCTAGAGGGCGGTCTATTTTGCCTGATGTTAGCCGCGCAGCGAGGCATTTCATTCAGTGGAGAGCTGTTAAAGGCACAGCTTACTCAGCATGTATTGCAGCAAGTATTGGCCAAGAGTACGCGTCTATCGGTTGCTCAATTGGAAGACGCGGAGTTTTACAACAAATTAAATCGAATTCGAACAGAAGCCTTTGAAAGACCTGTCCAACTGGTTTTACGCTTATTCCAGTATTTACAGCATTTGGTATCTCTACTGGGCTTGGCCGGTGTGATGTGGCAATTCTCTCCCTGGCTGATTCTTTTGCTTATATGTGGTGCCGTTCCTGGGTTTATTGCTGAAACATGGTTTTCAGGTAGCGCCTTTCGTTTGTTTAACTGGCAGTCGCCAGATACCCGACGTCAATCTTATCTCGAGACTGTGCTGACTCGTGATGACCATGTGCGTGAAGTTCGTCTATTTCAACTTGGTTCTTTAATGGCTAAACAGCACCAGGCCATATTTGAGAAGCTTTACGGCGCTGATCGTGCCTTGACCACAAAAAGAGAAAGTTGGGGTGTAGTGCTAGGTTGGTTGGGAGCATTGCTATTTTATGGGTCTTATCTCTGGGTAATTTTACAAACTATTCGTGGTGAATTGACGCTGGGCCAGCTCACTATGTTCGTTATGCTATTTCGTCAGGGGCAGGCGTCATTGACGGCAATGCTGCTGACACTCAGTGGCCTGTATGAAGATAATCTTTATATTTCAACTTTGGTTGATTTCTTTGATACTCCGGAACCAGGAATGGAAGGTCATCTAGAACAGGGAGCGTCGCCAGGAAGTGGCATTGAGTTTATCAATGTCAGCTTTTGTTATCCGGGGCAACAGAAATACAGCCTAAAGCAGGTTAGTTTTACTTTGAAACCAGGTAAAACACTTGCATTGGTGGGGGAGAACGGCGCTGGAAAATCTACCTTGATTAAATTGCTCACTCGATTCTACCAGCCTGAAAGTGGCCAGATCCTGCTTGATGGAACCCCATTACATGATTGGCAGCAGGAAGCTCTTTATCGTAGGTTAGGTGTTATTTTTCAAGATTTTAACCGTTATCAGCTTCCTATTTTTGACAATATTGGCCTCGGAGACCCTATGGTTTGGTCTTTGGCTGCGATGACAGAGCCAGATACCGAACAACAAAAACGTGTGCAACAAGCAGCTAAGGATGGATTGGCTAATGACTTTATTCAGAGGCTTCCGGGTAAATATCAGACTCAGCTGGGCAGAATGTTTGAAGATGGCGTAGAGCTCTCTGGAGGGCAATGGCAAAAGATAGCTTTATCAAGAGCTTTTATGCGTGAAAGTGCGGATATTCTGGTATTGGATGAGCCAACTGCAGCAATGGATAGTGTTGCCGAAGCTGAGTTGTTTGACTATTTGCGAAGCACAGTAGAAAACAAAATGTTGGTTCTGATTTCACATAGATTTTCAACTGTGCGACATGCCGATTTGATTCTGGTGATAGAGGAGGGAGAAATCATCGAGAAGGGAGACCATCAACAGCTGATAGAACTACAGGGACACTACTCGCGAATGTTTCAATTGCAAGCACAGGCATATCAATGAGTGATTAACGGATTTATTACTAGCTGTTTGGGGTGATTTCGTACTGATTGTAACTACATGGCGTCGCTGTTGATGATTTGCTCCAATAAATAAGTAAAGGAATTCGCCAGCAACACCAGTCCTTCATAATTGTGATTGCGCCAATCTCTCTCGCGAATACTACACGATAGATACAAGATCTTGCCATAGTTCTTTTTTGTCAGATCCAGTAGCAATTTGTCGTGGGAAATAGAGTTGGTAATCACCAGCAGATGGGGAGGGATTTTTGAGTCGCCATCATCGTCGACGTCACAGGCCATTTGGGTAAAAGTAAGCACATCAATGGCGTCCCTGAACCAGTCCAGAAACTCCATCCAAACACCATCAATCTGGATATTTACCTGTTTATCAGTCAGAGATCTGCGGCCAACATGGGTCATAAACCATTTGTAGTCTTCCGGCAGATTGGTGCCCATAAAGGCTTCTATAGTGGCCAATCTGGCAATATCTTGCGGCATTCCTTCTTTTCCTGAATCACTGTCTCAGTGAAAGAAAGCTAAACATCATGGCGGATTAGAGTCAAAAATGCAGGGTGCCGCAGCTGAAGCAGATGAAGCCTGTTCACTGGCAGTCGGGGGAGAAGATCTTATGCAGTTTGGCGACGACGTTGCCACATCAATATGGCTACAACTGCGGTGGCGACTACTGCAGAACCAATCCCCCACATCAACATTCTGTGACTATGATAGAAGGTGACTAGAGGCCCCACTTCATGGGTTAGCTGGGCAGGTCCTAAGCCGAAGATAATTACCAACACCAGAGGGGCCAAAGCATTACCCAGCAGAAAGGTGCGCAGTGGCAGTTTGGCGATGCCACAGCCGATACACAGTGTCTGTTTCAGGCCTTCCACAAAGCGGCTCATCAGCAGTGCCGCAATGCCGTATTTGCCGATAAAGGCATGCAGCTTCTGCTCGGTTTCTGCTTTAATCCAGCCTTTCTCCAGTAGTACATTGCCAAACTTCATGCCGATTAAATAGCCAATGCAGTTGCCCCCGAAAGCGGCGAGGGCACCAACGCTTAATACGCCTGGCAGCGACATTTCGCCATTGGCGGCGAGCATACCTGAGACAATCAGAAAAGACTGCCCGGGCGCGGGAATGCCGAAGCCTTCGACGGCGACTGCCAGTGCCAGAATAAACAGGCCGTAGTGGTGCAGATAAGGGCTGAGATCATTGATGATATGGTGCAGGGTATCGAGCATGACTGATGTGGGCCTGAAGGGAGTGGGTCAATGCCTAAGATAGGGCAGGGATGAAGTGTAATCCAGCCGGACTTTCCTGGGGATGATCTTTTGTTCATTGAGCTACCGCAACAGGGTGCACAGCGACAGAGGCTAAGCCACGAAGCGGTCATTTGATCTCGCTTCGTGGCTTTTGGGGCATCGTTATTTCAGGAATTGGCGCATCTGCCCCATTGCCTGTTGCAACTGATTAAAGTCGGGTTCGCCCGGGACGGCGTGGTTTTGTTTATCCAACAACTGATAACCGCCGTTGGTGCCACTGACCGCCAGAATGTTGTGGTTGGAGACCAGCGCGTAATCGGTATAGCTGGCCAACAGCTGATATGGCCGAGGCTGCGGGTTCAGCAGATCACTGCCTGAGCTGTAATCCGAGACAGGGTTGGTCACGCCCAGATAGCGGCTCAGTAGCGTAGGGGCGATATCGGCATGGCCTGTGGTCTCAGTTTCCATACCGGGGGTGACGCCCGGCCCGGCAATGATCAGTGGCACCTTAATCTGAGCATCGGTGAAGTTGGAGTTGTGGCCCCAGAAGTTTAGGTGATTGTCGTTCAACTCCTGACCGTGATCTCCGGTGATAATCACTGGAAAGTGGGGACATCCAAAACACTTTTGCTGAGGGATACACTGAGTCCCCGTCCGACGCTGCCGATGGTGTTGTTGAAAATGGCGTAGCGAGGCGAGGCATGGCCATTCTCAGGCATCCCTGCCTTACATGGCATTTGGACATCCTGTCCGGCAGATTCCTCGCAGGCTCTGTCGAATCAGGGGCTAGTATCGCGTAGCGATGTGCTTACGAGCGTGAGGCTGGATAGTCGAGCTGGAGGGATTTACAGGGATGTAAATCGAGCGTCTGTCGCGATAGCCAATTTTCAGCATAAGCCTGAGGAGTTGTCAGCGTTGGTTGGGGCGCCTTTTGGGGGGGAGGGGACTTTGGGCGAGCAAAGCCCCTCCCCGGGTGTGGGTTGGAGACCCACGACGTTGGCCGCTGGAAAGCGGCATGTCCCGCAGGGACAAAGGCAATTCTGCCAAGCGAAGCTTGACCATAAAGCGCCGAAGGCAACTGTGGAGTTGGAGACCCACGACTTTGCATCGCCTGAAAGGCGATAACTAGCTGTCCCGCAGGGACAAAGGCAATTCTGCCAAGCGCAACTTGGCTATAAAGCGCCGAAGGCAACTGTGGGGTGAACCCTGATGGGATTTCAGGCTTAATCCAAACCCTTCAACTGTTCATCAATTCTGGCGATTTCCTCAAGGCTGATCCGCTCGAGTTCATACAGGGTATCGCGGTTCTCAAGTTGCTGGGCGCGCTCTTCAGAATCGGTATTCAGGCCGCGGCGATAGTCAGCGCGAATGGCTTCGACCCGCTCAACTAGCTGTTGTCGCTTTTGCATCAGTTCTTGTTTCATCTTGGCCTCCTGACGTGGGATGAGTCAGCACGATAACTGCTTAATATATATCACCTGTCATAAACGGCGAGTGAATTTTACGGGTAATTTGAGGCGTGGGGATGAGCTTGCCGGTAATCCGAAACATCGGCATTGGCTGGTGTGGAAAGCGCGCCCGCTGGGCAGCTCAGGGGACAAGGTGTTTGCGCTGATGCCGGGGAGCGCCAATATGTGCGAAAGCGCTGGCTGTCCGGGTGGGTAAGCACCGCTGGGGGGAGATAAAATCAGCCGTCAGGCCGACTGCATGCTGGCCTGATGACTGCGTTGGATCAGAACACCACAATCGCCTCGATGGCGAAGGTGTCAGTATCGGTTCCCGTGAGGTGATTCTTCAGCCTGTTGTATTCGAAAATCATCTCCCAGTTTTCATTGACGCTGTACAGCGGGGCGACGGTCCATTTGCTGATATCTTCCAGGTCGTCACCACCGGCGGATTTTACTTTGAGCGCACTGGTACGCAGTGTCAGGCCCCAGCTATCGTTAAAGTGGTAGTTTCCCATCACCAGCCAGCCATCGCCTTTGTCATTGGGCTGGATCCAGTCTTCAATGTGGTTATATTCCGCTGCCATTAACAGTTGTCCCACCTGATAACTGGCCCAGCCGTTAAACAGGGCGCGGGTGGTGTCGTTGCCTCTGTCTTCACTGGTGTAGCCCAGGTGCACACTCAGGCCACTGATCGGACGCAGTTTAATGGCCGCCTCATAACCGTTGTCGCCCACATCGCCATCTTCGCTGTCCCATGCACTGGAGACGATTGCCCCGTAAACGGATACCAGATCGTTGTCATAGCGCATGGAGACGCCATTCATCATGCCCGGATACACCAGGGTGGCCGAGGTTGAATACTGGTATAGATCCGGTGAGTGGTAAGCCTCAAAGCCCTGAACACTCAGGAATTTACCTGCCGTCAAGGTCACGCCTTCGGCCACCAGATAGTTCAGGTGTGCTTGTTCCAGGATGACATTTTCATCGACACCACTGCCACGTATATGGGTATTGACGGTAAGCCGGTCGGTGACCTGATAGTCAAACCTCAGCTCTAGGGTATCGAGTTGCAGCTTATCGTCGGCCTTTTGGTCGGTTTCCTTCACCTGGGTTGCCGACGCATCCAGGTAGCCGGAAATCGTTAATTTATCCATGACTGACTCATCGGCGACCGCAGATACGCAACTCGTCATCAACACTGTACACAATAACTTGTTCATCATTTTTCCCTTCTTGCCGAAAACATTCCTTTGCTGTCACTGCCCATGATTTGGGTCAGTTCAGCTTATTTATTCGGGCTGAACGCATCGTGCGATACAAAAAGTCTTTCGTATCAGATACAAAGTCCAATCAAAGTGTAGAAAGAAAAAAACAATTCTGCGTAATGGGGATTTATCAGGAAGATATCTTGCCTGCGCCGGATAGCGGTTAAATATCAAAAACCTGCCTGGATGGCAGGCGAGCTCCTGGCGGCAGGATGATACTGTGGCGGTTTTCAGAGCAGGGCTGCCTGCCGGGCTTTCCGTTATCAAAGGGCCTGGCGGCAGCCATTGGTGGCCGCTGATTGCTAAGGCTTATGTAAATCAGCGACTAAGGTCAGGAGGCATGTTGCCGGCAGTCCTCTGAGTCATCAAAGGTCTGCTCAGGGGAGCCCTGATTGATGTGCCAGCAGTTTCTGCCCGCGTGTTTGCTGCGATACAGGGCGCTGTCGGCACCAAATAGCAGGGCGCTGCGACTGACACTGGCGGTCCCTATGGCAACACCTATGCTGAGGCTGACCTGGCAGTCGGCTATCGGCCAGTCGTGGTGGCGGCACTTTTCCAGCAGGGTGTCACACAGGCACGCTATGTCCTGTTCTTTGGCAGGAAACAGGGCGGCGAATTCGTCGCCACCGAACCGGTACACCTGCTCTGCGCCTATCTCCCCGGCCAGCATGGCGGCGACGGATCTCAACACACAGTCGCCGAACTGATGCCCCCACCTGTCATTGATGGTTTTGAAGTTGTCCACATCCAGCAGCATCAGCACACAGGCCTGGCTGGTTGCTGTCAGCTTCTGGATATCATCCTCAAATGCCTTGCGGTTCAATATATTGGTGAGACCATCCAGACGAATATGGCGGTTTTGCAACTTGATGTGTGATTTGATGGTGGCGATTTCTTTTTTAAATAACCACAGCGGCGCGATTTTGGAGGACGGGATATCGTCCTGCCCGATGATTTCGGTACTTAAATTGACCAGCTCTCTTTTAAGCAAAATGTACAAGGCATAGATCCCGGCCAATGCGATAAACATGATGGCGCTGATGGGCATCAGCGCGAAGCGGAAGTCGCGGGTGAGCATTTCCCGGAAGTGGTGCGGCGGCGTATGCACCGCGATTTCCCAGGGCACATAGTCCAGTTTGGCCGTCAGTGACATGCCGTGCCGCAGTGCTTGCAGTGGCGAAGTATTGGCTGCCGACAGCGGTTGTACCTTGTCAGTGTTGAACTCAACAATAGGCTTGCCGGTGAGACTGTTGCTGAGGATCAGGGCGACAGTTTTGTCAGCTGTTCTGCTGCTGACGACCTCATGAATGCTGGCCAGAGGAATGTCGACTAGCAGAGCGCCCATCACGTTGCCATTGCGGTCAAACTGACTCTTCCCCAGGGTGATGACTTCAGTTGCGCCATCAGATTCGATATAAGGGCCAATCCAGTGCGCATCATGATCCGGCTGACTGATCAGCCGATACCAGGGGCGCTGCTCCACCTGGAAATTGGCTGGCATGGTCCAGTCCGGGTAGACTTCAAGCACCTGTTTGATGGCATTGTAAAAATAGATGTGGTGACTGCTGTCCAGCCGGAACTGATGGACAATCGGCCAACCATCGTCCAGCACGCTTTCACCCTTTGATATGGCGTGTTCATTCAGCAGCACTTCCAGATTATTCAGTTGGCGCTCACTGTAGATAATATGTTGCCTCAATAAAATATCGGCCATCGACGTCAGCGCCTGCTGTTGCCTTGTCAGATATTTGTTGGCCCGTTGATGATAGCTGTTGAATGACATCACAAGACTGAATAATAAAATCAACACAACAGACAATAGCAGCAGTTTTATCAGAAAATTATAACGTCTTGCTTTGCCTGTTCGGTGATTCATATATGGTGTGCCGTCATCAGTGTTTTATCTTTTATTATTGCCGTTAACGAGCAGACTAAACTGATTGGGTCTGATTGTTATTCGCCGGTTGGTGCTATTTTGCACTGTTCGCGAGGCAACATAAAGTTAAGTTATGGCAGTTTTTTATGGGAAGTGCGATTAAGTGATATGGATCTGCCAATAAGCCATCAGCATTCTGCTGGTTACGTTTCGTTATATCGAACTGGCTAAATAAAATACCAGGCGGGCTTATGGTGATGCATTAATCACCTTGACGGCGCAGTTGTGCTCTGCGGTTAAAGGACTTTTCGGCAAATGGTTTTTAAGTTCGGGAATCATGAGTGATTGATGTTCGCTGTTTGCGCGTTATCCATCGCTGATTTCTTCGCCTGTACCGGGTTGATTTTGTGCATGCCGAGAGTAGTACTTACTGAGTGGTGCGAGCAGAGTGTTGCTTGGTGCGCTTTTCCATCACCGGCGCTGCGGATTCCGGGTTTTTATCAACCAGTGTTTCAGTGACTTCGCCATTCGTCATTCCGGCATCCATTAATTCGGGTTTCAGTCGCTCAGGCGTTGGCCTGACAAGTTTTGGCCGCTTATGTGTCTGTGACTCAGGCTGCAATTTGTCGGGAGCCGCAATTCACATTTGAGCTGCCCGCCTGTGTCTTCGAGTTGCACTTAGCTGTTGTCCGGCCATATTGTTCATCCCTTCACGGCGCCCGGCATTTGTTGAAATGGGTGTTATCAGCGGGCTGGCGGGCGCTGCGTTGGGCGGCAGTGGTCGGTGGCTGGGCTTGATAATGGGCACCCTGTCCCCGACAGGACGCTGCGCCCTGTGGCCAGTTAACAAGCTGACTGCTTCCTTAAGCCCCTGGCGGGAACAGCCACGAAAACACTCTAACTGCAAGCTGTTACATTGTGTAACAGTTGGTTATGGTAGCATAAAACTGCAACAAAAGTTTTAAATTGCAGAGGAATAAACTATGACATGGTGCAAATTTTCGGGTTAAGTTCAGGCATATGATAAAAACACCAAGTTAGTCCATTTCTTTTATTTCTTGTGGAGACAGGTTATGAGGAAAGCAGCAAGAATAATGGCGCATATCAGACGCACCAGACATATTATGATGCCTGCTCATCGTGACTATTTTGACCATTCATTTGTATTCCTGTCGACACAATCTCTCTAATAAATAGTTGGCCTCAGCCGACTGTTTATTCATCCCCAAGCAAAGTAATCCGTTTTTATAAACAACGCTTAACTGTTCATTTTCTACTGACAATATTACTGTCTTGACTGGCTGTGGCCGTCTGCAAGCTGTTGTCGGTGGCGTGAGCTGTCATGGCGCTTTGCTCTGCCCAGATTTGTATTAAATGATACTGAGTTTAAATCTTGGTAGGGCGTTCTTATATCCAAAGAAGGTTGATATGAAATCATTAAAAATTGCAGCGAGTCCTGCCACGCTGATGTGTTTTAAAACCGATAGAAAAATTGTTGATATATATAACACAGATTTTTGTGATATTGGCGCGGTGGTATTAACTGTCGATGATGTGAATAATGGTGTGTTTCATAAAATTGAATCCAGAGGACTGAAATTACCGGTATTTATTGTGGTCGATAACGGTGAAACGTTCCCTGATGATATCTGTAATAGAGTGGCCGGGGTATTTGAATTAACCGCCGCCAAAGCCGATTTCTACGGTAAGAAAGTGGAAACTGCATTGCAGCGCTATCAGGATAATCTGCTGCCACCTTTCTTTGGCACCCTGAAAAAATATGTCGAGATGGGCAACACCGCCTTCGACTGTCCTGGGCATCAGGGTGGTCAGTTTTATCGCAAGCACCCTGTGGGTCATCAATTCTTCGAGTTTTTCGGTGAAACCGTGTTCCGCTCAGATATGTGTAACGCGGACGTAAAGCTCGGTGACTTGCTGATCCATGAAGGTGCTCCCTGTGACGCACAGCAGCACGCCGCCAAGGTATTCAACGCTGACAAAACCTACTTTGTACTTAATGGCACCTCATCGTCCAACAAGGTCGTCACCAATGCGCTGCTGGCCAAAGGTGATTTGGTGCTGTTTGACCGCAACAACCATAAGTCCAACCACCATGGCGCCCTGCTGCAGGCCGGTGCGATCCCCGTATATCTGGAAACTGCCCGTAACCCCTTTGGTTTTATCGGCGGTATCGATTCCCACTGCTTCAGTGAAGCGTATCTGCGCGAGCAGGTGCGTGAAGTTGCCCCTGAACGGGCAGAGGAAAAACGCCCATTCCGCCTGGCAATCATTCAGCTGGGAACCTATGACGGCACCATTTATAACGCCCGTCAGGTGGTGGACAAGATAGGTCATCTGTGTGACTACATCCTGTTTGACTCCGCCTGGGTGGGCTATGAACAGTTTATTCCCATGATGCGCGACTGCTCGCCTATGTTGCTGGAACTGACCGAGGAAGATCCCGGCATTATCGTCACCCAGTCGGTGCACAAACAGCAGGCCGGTTTCTCCCAGACTTCGCAGATCCACAAAAAAGACAGTCATATCAAAGGTCAGGAGCGCTATTGCAACCACAAGCGGTTTAACAACGCCTTTATGATGCATGCCTCTACCAGCCCATTCTACCCACTGTTTGCGGCGCTGGATGTGAACGCCAAAATGCATGATGGTGAAAGTGGCCGTTACCTGTGGCGCGAAGCGGTGAAAGTGGTGATTGATGCCCGTAAACTGCTGCTCAAGACCTGTAAATACATCAAGCCTTTTATTCCAACCAGCATCGAAGGTCGTCCATGGCAGGACTACGACACAGATCTGATTGCCGAGGATCTGCGTTTCTTTGAATTTGAACCAGGCCAGAAGTGGCATGCCTTTGAAGGTTATGGCAAAGGCCAGTACTTTGTGGATCCCTGCAAGTTCATGCTGACCACCCCCGGCATTAACGCCGAAACCGGCCGCTATGAAGAGTTCGGTATTCCGGCCACCATTCTGGCCAACTTCCTGCGGGAAAATAACATCATTCCCGAGAAGTGCGACCTGAACTCCATTCTGTTCCTGATGACCCCGGCAGAAGACCACGCCAAGATGACCCACCTGGTCAGCCAGATCGCCCGCTTCGAGCGCCTGATTGATGAAGATGCGCCACTGGCCGAAGTTCTGCCTTCTGTCTACGCCGCCAACGAAGAGCGTTACCGCGGCTACAGCATTCGTCAGTTGTGTCAGGAAATGCATGACCTGTATGTCAGCCGCAACGTCAAACAGCTGCAGAAAGAGATGTTCCGCAAAGCCTGCTTCCCCACCAAGGCCATGGAGCCACAGGACGCCCATACCGCCTTTATCCGCGGCAAGGTTGAGCTGGTACCGCTGGCAAACATCGAAGGCCGCATTGCCGCCGAAGGTGCCCTGCCTTATCCACCAGGGGTGCTGTGTGTGGTTCCCGGTGAAATCTGGGGCGGCGCGGTGCAGCAATACTTCCTGGCACTGGAAGAGGGCATCAATCTGCTGCCCGGCTTCGCACCTGAGCTGCAGGGCGTGTATCTGCAGCAAAACGAGCAGGGCCGCATCGAAGCTCTGGGTTATGTAATCAAAGACTAATCATTACCGACCACAGGGGCAGCGGTGCCTGCCCCTCTCATCCAAACCAATGTCAGGTGAACGATATGAGTAAATCAAAGAATAAAATTGGCGTGGTGCAGCTAACCATTCTGACCATAGTCAATATGATGGGGTCGGGAATTATCATGCTGCCGACTCAGCTGGCACAGGTCGGCACTATTTCCATCCTGTCCTGGCTGGTGACCGCCGTGGGCTCAACCTGTCTGGCTTATGCTTTTGCCAAGTGCGGTATGTTCAGTAAAAAGTCCGGTGGTATGGGCGGCTACGCTGAATATGCCTTTGGCCGCTCAGGCAACTTTATGGCCAACTACACCTATTCAGTATCTCTGGTGATTGCCAACGTGGCGATTGCCATTTCCGCTGTCGGTTATGCTGCCGTGCTATTTGACGTGCATTTAAGCCCATTGATGACCTGTTTTGCCACCATAGGTGTACTGTGGCTGACCACAGTGGCCAACTTCGGTGGTGCCCATATTACCGGCCGGGTGTCAGCGGTAACTGTGTGGGGCATTATTCTGCCGGTGGTGGGCCTGTCCATTATCGGCTGGTTCTGGTTTGACCCAACACTGTACGTTGAAGCCTGGAACCCCCACGATATGCCTTTCTTCTCTGCGCTGGGTGGCTCAATTGCCATGACACTGTGGGCGTTCCTCGGACTGGAATCTGCCTGTGCCAACTCAGATGCGGTAGAAAATCCAGAGAAGAACGTCCCTATCGCCGTGATGGGCGGTACCATAGGGGCAGCGGTCATCTACATTATCTCCACCAACGTGATTGCCGGTATCGTGCCCAATGCGGATCTGGCTCATTCCAATGCGCCTTTTGGTCTGGCGTTCGCCCAGATGTTCAGCCCATTTGTCGGTAAAGTGGTGATGGCGCTGGCGGTTATCGCCTGTACCGGTTCGCTGCTCGGATGGCAGTTCACCATCGCTCAGGTATTCAAATCATCTGCTGACGAAGGTTATTTCCCCAAAGTCTTTTCCAAAGTCACCAAGGCTGATGCGCCTGTGATTGGCATGATTATCCTGACTGTGGTGCAGACCCTGCTGGCGCTGATGACCATCAGCCCAAGCCTGAACAAGCAGTTCCAGGCGCTGGTGATGCTGGCCGTGGTCACCAACCTTATCCCTTACATTCTGTCCATGGGGGCACTGGCGGTGATTCAGAAAACTGAGAATGTGCCGGTTGCCAAGGCCCGTGTTGCCAACGTGATTGCCATGCTGGGGGCGGCTTACAGCTTCTATGCACTGTACAGCTCTGGTCAGGTAGCGGTGGAATACGGTTCTATTGCGACTTTCTTTGGCTGGATCCTGTTCGGTATGGTCGCCTGCCGTACCAGCAAGAAAATCAGCGGGGAAAATCCTCAACCCCGTACCTGATATTGGCGGGGAGCGGCAATGTTCCCGGTCAGTTGGCTGGCAGGCCCAATGCCTTGTATTTTCAGGGCTTGCCCGCCGTAAACCGTGGCTTTGGCCGGCTCAGTCCAATCAGCAGGTCTGGGTCGGCCACAGTTACTTCTGCTGCAGCTGTTTGGCTGCCATTTCAGTGTTTCATCCAGGGCTGAACGCCTCTCAGCCCTGACTTTATTGTCTCCCTAATAACTTTTCCTGAGCCGGTGCCGTGATATTCCCCCTTCAGCCGATGGTCTGATGGGTAAATATTCAATATGATGCTGTCTCTGCTATGGAATTTGGCCTCCGGCCAAAGGTGAAAGGGATATAACAATGAAAAGAATCACCCTGGTTTGTCTGGCGCTGATCGGCGTTGCCCTGCTGGGCGGCTGTGCCAGTACCAAAAATGAAAACCTCAAAACCTTCGATACCAATCTCGCCAACAAGTATCCGCCGCTGGCGGTGTTCTGGGGGCGGCCTTCTGCTTCGCTGCAGCAGGAGTGTCAGGCATTTGCCGCCAGCTCAGTCATGAAAATGTGCAATGAAAATCTGGTGGACGTGAATCTGTTTTACCGCAGCTTTATGGCGTCCCAGGTGTTTGAAAAGGTGACTCTCGGGGATGAGACCTCGGACTATAACCTGGCCATCAGCACTGTTCATTTCTCCGATGAGGATGCCGGGGATATTGCCAAAGGCGCACTGGCCGGGGCGACTTTGCTGCTGGTTCCGGTGGACATGAAGCAACACACCAAGGCCGAGGTGACCGTGTACTGGCGCGACTGGCCGCTGAAGGTCTACCACTATGAACTGCCGTTTGTGCATACCATGCAGTTATTTACCGATCCCATGCAGGGGCAGAAGGATTACGCCGAGGCACTGGTGTCCCATGTGATTGCGGATATGCAACAGGACGATATTTTCTCCCATCGCTTTATGGTGGACAACTTCCACACCAGTGACTATGAAAAAGAACTGGTGTATCCCGAGCAACTGGCGGGGTTTGAATACGCAGAGCATATGATTTACAACGACCCGTTTCTCGGGGCCGCGGTGCGCTACGTTGAACCTGAGCTGCGTAATGAGGTGCTGGATGTATTTGTTTATCCAGCCAGATTTGTGGATTTGGTCGATGTGCCCGAAGTGCTGGCCAAGGAAGCCCGCAATGTGCAGCGGGAAATTGAGTATGTGGCCAAACAAAACAAGTGGCAGGCGCTGGAGCTGGAGGAGATAGTGCCGATAAACGCCGGTGGCCTGGCGGGGGTGTATTTCGATGGCAGCTACACAGTGGATTTGGACTTGCCCGAATATACCTCGACCTTCCTGTTTTTAAAGGAGGACAAGTTCATCAAAATCCGCGCAAATTTCCCCGGCAAACATGTAAAGGAGCAGGTATTGGCGTCACTGGCACAATTCACTGCACCGAAAGAGTCTGATTTTATGAAGGAAGTCCGCTTAAAGAGCAGCCAGCGCGGGATGCAGGAGTAACGGCCAGGGTATTGTGGCTGTGGGGTGAGCAGACGGCCTGCTCACCTGTCCCTCAGTTAACCCGGCTGTCATGTCGCCCGGTTTACCAGCCGATGTAGCTGCGGGAGCGATCGCCCCATCTGCGTTTGATAGCTTTGGCCGTCAGTACGCTGCCTGTCAGCAAAAACGCAAAGATGCACAGCGACAGGCCCAATGTCGTCCAGACATTGCCGGGCGCCAGTTTGAAGCGCGCAAGCCCGGTGAACACCCCAAAGATGATGGAAAACAGCGGATGCAGGAAGAAGATGGCAAAACTCATTTCTGCCAGTACGGCCATCATGCCGGTCGTCCTGGCTGATAAATCCTGTTGTGACATCCACAGACACAGGCCCACCGCCAGAATACACAGGCTGAATTTCTGCACAAACTGCCAGTCCACACCGCTCAGGGTCAGCGCCGCCTTGTGGTAATTACCCACATGCACATCAACGTAAGTCTGCATGTACAGACTCAGTACTGTGCCCAGCACGGCCAGCACCAGCAACGGCGTGGCATAGCGACGCAGCTCTGCCTCATGCTGGGAATAGAGGATGCCCATCAGGTAGAAGGGGGTGAAATACACCAGTGAGTGCAGCACATTGATGTTGCCTATGGGGCGATGAATGAACACAGACACCAGGCACATGATGACCAGGATCAGCCAGCGGACGCCGGCGCTCAGGCGAATGTAAGCTGAGAATACCGGCGAAATGGCAAACACCGCCAGGATGAAGGGAATGTACCAGTGGGGGTAGAGCACATAGCCATTGCGGACTGTGTAATAGACGCCTTTTGCCACCTCAGTCAGCGATCTGTCGTACATCAGGCTCCACTGGGTGGCCAGCATGATAAGGCCAACCAGTGACACCCATAAAAACGGCACCAGCACATTGCGGATTTTGGTGACCATAAACTCTTTGTATACCATCCGTGGATAGAAAATACGGTGATAAAAATAGCCTGAAATAAACACAAACAGCGCTGTCCCGCCCCGCAGCACATTCTCCAGCGCCAGCGGAAATCCCTCGCCTGAGTTATAGATACTGTGCCCGGCGACAATCCATAAAATGGCGATGGCGCGCATATAGACAAATTCAAGCTGCTGTTTACGCATAAATTTTTTGGCTCAGAAACGGATGGATAAAGTTGTTGGTAACAAAGGCAAGGCGCCAGCCCGGGTCTGGCCATGGTAAGTGCGGGTGGTCGCTATGGCGGGGGGTAAGCACTGTCATATTGCGCTCGGATGTCCCTGAATGATTCAACCATCAGGCGGGCCGTGGTTGCCCGCCTGTCACTGGCAGCGGCAGACTCAGTCGCTGTCTGCATGGGTGGCTGGCATAAGTTGTATTTTTCTCAGCAGCATTGAGTTACTCAGCAGGTAGCTCTGTTCCTTAAGGCTTAACAGCGCCAGCAAGCCTGCCTGAGAATGTGCCTCATGCACCTTGATCCTGGCTGTGGCCTCCACCGGCTCTATGGCGGTCAGACTGGCCTTTACCTGCAACTTGTCGATGATGCTGATATGCAGCTCCATCAGCTCGGGTCTGGCAAACAGCAGCTGCAGGCTCCAGCTGTGTGACAGGGCGTCGATATAGGCTTCCCGGCGCAGCGCCGTGGCAGTCACGATAGCCGGCTGCAGTACCTCTTCCGGTGTTGCCAGAATTCTTCTTGCCTTGAACCACTGGCCTATGGGCATGGATGCGGTTGCGGCCGACAGGGGAACGGCCAGCCACAGACCAATCAATGCCGGTGACATCCAGGCCAGCAGCGACAGGGAGTCGAGCAGGGCGGCATAGCCCAGCAGTACGCCGGCCAGCATATGCCAGCGATGGCGGTGGATCAGATCTTTCCATGGCACACTGCCATCATCCCGCCGCTGCGGTGACCAGCCGCTGTCACGGCCCAGCAGAATGGAGAGCACCGCACCGCAGTGAATAAACATCATGATGGGGGCGATCAGCGCCGACAGGATCACCTCAGTCAGGGTGCTGAGCAGGATGCGTAGCCGTCCTCCCAGTGCCTTGACGTTGCTGCGGGACAGATACAGCAGCAGACCGAGCAGTTTTGGCCCCAGCAGCACACCCATGGTGATATAAAACAGCCGCAGTGCGCGGTCTGAGTCCATCACCGGCCAGGTGGGGAACAGTGAAAACTGATCGGTAAAATACTCGGGGCGAATAAAGTGTGCCTGCAGCGCCAGCAGCAAACCGGACAGGATCAGCAGCAGCCAGAAGGGCGAAGCGAGGTAAGACATAATGCCGGTCAGCAGGTGCATGCGACTGACCCAGTGCAGGCCCTTGGCGCCCAGTACCCGGCTGTGCTGCAGATTGCCCTGACACCAGCGGCGGTCGCGCACTGCCATATCAATGATTGACGGCGGACACTCCTCGTATGAACCGTGCAGATCGGCGGCGATTTTCACGCTCCAGCCCGCACGGCGGATGAGCGCGGCCTCCACAAAGTCATGGCTCATGATGTGGCCACCAAAAGGTGGCTTGCCGGACAGGTGAGGTAAGCCCGCCGCCTTCATAAAGGCCTCAGTGCGGATAATGGCGTTATGGCCCCAGAAGTTACCTTCTTTTTGCACCCACCAGGACAAACCGGCGCCGATCACCGGGCCATAGAAGCGCGCGGCAAATTGCTGCACCCGTGCCATCAGGGTGGTACCACTGATCAGTGCCGGAATGGTTTGAATAAGCCCCACATCCGGGTCTGCTTCCATGCGGCTGGCCAGCGAGATGATGGTGTGGGTTTCCATCACGCTGTCGGCATCCAGAACCAGCAGGTGATCATAATGGGCGCCCCAGCGACGGCAAAAGTCGGCGACATTGCCCGCCTTGCGGTCAATGTTCTTGCGCCGGCGCCGGTAATAGACCTGCGCCTTGCCGGCAGTGGCCTGGCGTAGCAGCCAGAAGGCATGCTCTTCCGCCAGTGCGATGTCGGGATCTGTGGTGTCACTTAAGATGAACCAGTCAAATGCCTCGCCCTGAGGCCGCTCACTGAGCGACAACGCCATGGTTTCCACGGCGGCAAACACCCTGTCAGGGGATTCATTGTAGGTGGGCATTAAAATCGCGGTTCTGGCAGTCAGCGAGTCACTGATACTCTCACTGCGGCCATTTCGCAGCAGTTTAATAAAACCGGCCACGGCGGAGCAGAAGGACAGGGCTATCCAGCAAAAGTTGATGGCAAACAGCAGCAGCACCGCGTATTCCAGCGGTGTCAGGCCGCCCACCAGAAACACGGCGCGCATTTCGTGAATGGCAAACACTGACAGCAGCAGCGCCGGGCCGATGACGCTCAGGCGTTTGAGCGCACTGGATTTCAGATTGCGCGCATCCACAGGTGTGCGTGGAAATCCAGCCGTCAGCGCAGTGAGTGACTGCGCCGGCATGTCTGTTGGCTGCTCCGGCGGCATGGCACTGTCACCTGCCAGGGTAACAGTACCGGCATCAAGAATATTGCTCATCTGCGTGCTCACTGTGTCCAGCGATACAGCCAAACTTCAGCATTTTGTGGCTGTTCAAACTTCAGCTCGGCGCGAAGCTCAGCCATGCGAAATTCACCCGGATCGAATTCAAATGACAGGCGATATCCGTTGGACAGCGGGTTGTCGCGGATCACCACATTGAGGACTTCACCGGCACTGGTCTCCACTTTGGCTTTGGGCATGGCAGCCGGGCGTTCGCCTGCAACTTTATAATCCAGCACAAACAGGCGTTTGGCGGTTGGTTTGGCAATGTCTGCGCGGCCGCTGGAGGTGCGCGCTATGGTGATGACATTATCGCTTGGTGCCGGGTTGGCACCCCACGCCAGGTGATAGGCGAAGCGGAACTCGCTGCCCGCCGCCAGCGGCTGGCGCGGCTTCCAGAAGGCCACAATATTGTCATGAATTTCAGACTGGGTCGGGATCTCTGTCAGCACCACGGCGCCTGGGCCCCAGTGACCAACAGGTTCCACCCACAGGCTGGGACGGCGCTCGTAATGGGCTTCCAGATCCTGATAACTGGCAAAATCACGCTCGCGCTGCATCAACCCAAATCCCTGGGGAGAGTTATCCATAAAGGCGCTGATCTGCAGCTCACCGGGATTGGCCAGCGGCCGCCACAGCCGCTCACCCTGACCATTGATGATCAGCAGTCCATCAGAATCGTGTACTGAGGGACGGAAGTCATCGGTCAGGTGACGGCCATTGGGGGAGTGCATATACATACTGGTGCTGGGCGCAAGGCCCACTTTTGCCAGTTCTACCCGGGGAAACAGCACGGCTTCAACGTCCATGCGGGTATTGTCTCCGGGACGGACAGAGAAGCGATAGGCACCGGCTACGCTGGGGCTGTCCAGCAGGGCATGCACCACCAGCAGCTTGGTGTCCGGACTGGGTTTTTCAACCCAGAAGGCGCGGAAAATCGGGAACTCTTCTCCAACCTGCTCAGCGGTGTTGATCGCCAGCCCTCGGGCAGACAGGCCATAGGCATTGCCCTTGCCCAGACCGCGGAAGTAACTCGCACCCTGGAACACCAGCAGTTCATCAAAGTATTTATCGGTATTGAGAGGGTAATGCAGGCGCAGACCACTGTAGCCAATATCCTCTGTCGGCAACTTTTGTTGCAGCACTTCACCGGCGCTGAACAGCTCGGGGTTATAGCTCAGGTGCTGCGCTTTGTTGCCTTCAACAATGGCTATTTCGATCAGGTCCTGGAAATAGAAACCACGATGAAACAGCTGCATTTGGTAGGGCAGGGATTCCGGCTTCCAAATTGCCGCATCTGCCTTAAACCGAATGTCCCGATATTCGTCATAGTTGATGTTGGCCAGGCTTGCCGGCAATGGATCTTTACGCGGAGCATAGGGTTTGGCGGCAAGTTGACGTGCCAGTCGCACCACAGTATCGGCATCGAAATTGCCGGTTTTGGCAAATCGAACCGGTGGGCTGGCGGTGACGGCTTTGGGTGGCACATTCACTTTGGGCTTTACCGGTTCAACTTCCGCAGAATTGACAGCAACAGAAAACAACAGACAAACACCCAGGCTCACGCTCCCCAAAATGGGGAAGCCTGACGCCGCAAAAAGGCGAGAACAGTCCATGTTGATAACGACCCTAAAAGGTTAATAGACAATGCCGATGCACAGTAGCCTCAGGGCGACCTGTATCAGGCGTATTTGAGGTGACTTAACTGCGCGTAAAGTAACACAAATGAATGAAATGTAGTATCGCTGTTGAGTAAAAAATGTTCTTGTTGAACGTGTTGGGTTTTGGTTGATTTTGGGGAGCTGAAGCAGGTTGTGTTTCAGGGGAGAGGCTGAAGGGATCGGGTTACCTTTTGCATCGCATTTCGGGCAATGATGGCGTGACTAAATCCGATGGATTTACATAGTTTGTTGGGCTGAGCACCTCGAGTGAGGTGCCTGGAAAATTGACCGGGAGCCGCCGGATCGAGTTAGTGATTCTGCTGCCTGCGACGCTGATTCAGCCACAGTGCGATAACGCCCATGGCGATCAGTGCTGTGCCTGCGCCCCACAATTGCATCCGGTGGTCATGATAAAAAGCCAGCAGAGGCCCCATTTCACGGGTGAGTACCGCCGGTCCAAGCCCGAAAATCAGCACCCACACCGAGGTTGCCAGCGCATTGCCCAGCAGAAAGGTGCTCAGCGGCAGTTTGGCAATGCCACAACCGATACACAGAGTTTGTTTCAGCCCTTCCACAAAACGGCTCATCAAGAGCGCAGCGATGCCGTATTTGCCGATAAATGCATGCAGCTTTTGCTCGGTTTCTGCCTTTACCCAGCCCTTGGCCAGCAGCACCTTGCCGAACTTCAGACCAATCAGGTAACCGATACAGTTGCCGGTAAAGGCGGCCAGTGCGCCGGTGGCCAGCACGGCAGGTAATGACATCTCGCCGTTGGCGGCGAGCATCCCTGAGACGATCAGAAATGACTGTCCCGGCGCGGGAATGCCAAAGCCTTCCACGGCCACCGCCAGAGCGAGAATAAACAGGCCGTAATGGTGCAGGTAGGGGCTGAGCTCAGCGATGATGTGTTGCAGGGTGTCGAGCATGGTTTGGCCCCGGGAATAAAGGTCTGGGATTCAAAGATAAAACAGGGAGAGAGTGTAATCCAGCCGGGTCAGATCTCAACTTGATCGCCGGTATTATCTTTTGTTCATACCTGTGTCGATACGGCGATAACACGCCGCGGGAAACGGGCCGCACAGAGAGCAACGTCACTGCCGATGCGCTCTGTGTGGTCCGGTGGCGGATCGATTACTTCAAAAACCGGCGCATCTGGCCCATGGCCTGCTGCAACTGGGCAAAGTCGGGATCGCCCGCTATCGGCTGGTAGTGTTTATCCAGCATCTGGTAACCGCCGTTTTTGCCGCTGACGGTGAGGATATTGCCGGACGACACCAGGGCATAGTCTGTGTAGCTGGCCAGCAACTGATAAGGCCGAGGTTGGGGAGCCAGCAAATCGCTGCCGGTGCTGTAATCCGACAGCGGATTGGTGACACCCAAATAGTGACTCAGCACCGTCGGGGCGATGTCCACATGGCTGGTGGTCAGGGTTTCCACGCCGGGCGTAATTCCGGGTCCTGCGATCACCAAAGGCACCTTGATTTGCGCATCGGTGAAGTTGGAGTTGTGGCCCCAGAAGTTCTGGTGGTTGTCGTTCAGTTCCTGACCGTGATCGCCGGTAATGATCACCAGGGTGTTGTCTTTGTCGGGACTGGTTTCAATGGCGTGCAGCACCTGGCCTACCAGAGAATCGACAAAATGCGCGCTGGTCATATAGCGGTTGCGCAGCAGATTGGCGTCATAGTCGTTGTCCAGTGCCATATAGTCGATGGCGCCCGTCATGGGCTTGAACTGCACCGGATAGTCAGGCGGGAAGCTGTACATATGGGGCGCATCATAAAACAGGAATGAGAAGGCAGGCTTGCTCATATCCCTGCGGGCGTTCCAGTTCAGCCACAGTTCCGTGATTTCTTCGTCGCGTCCGGTGGAGGTGGCGGCTTCTGAGTGATCCCGCAGATCCGGCACATTGTTAAATACCGTCTGATTAAACTCAGGCTTTTTCAAATGTGCCGAGGCAAAGATCCCCAATTGGTAATCCTGTTGCTGCAGTACATCCATCAGCACTGGGCTTTGACGGTTGGCATAGAAACTCTGCCAGTAAGTGGCCGGAATACCGTAAAACAGCCCGAAAATGCCGGCGCGGGTGGCATTGCCGGTGGACAGATGGTTGTCATACTGACGCGCCTTCTGGGCGAATTGCCAGATATTGGGCGAGTAAGTGCGGGTCAGGGCATCCCAGCGCCAGGAGTCCACTACGATCAACACGATATTCACCGGTTTGACCGGCGGGGTCACGTCCAGCGGCGTCAGCGGATAATTCAGTGAGCCACCATTTTTAAGCTGCATCTGGCTTTGCTGAGCAATACGCTCCTCATCCAGCCAGCCCCATTTGCGCATCAGCCGGTTGGCGGTGGCAGGATAAAACAGCGGCAGGTAGCTGTTCTTGGTAGTGATGCTCTGCACTGCATTGGCTGCTGCCCAGATATGGGTGGCATGGGTGGCCAGCAGGAACACCAGCAGCAGGCTGAAAAAAACCTTGTTAACAGGCAGATTGCGCCAGCTGTGCCAGCGGTCAATCAGCAGATACAGTCCCGTCATGGCGGCGAAACTGAGCAGCAGTATGCTGCCGATGGTGAGTACGTTGCCTGTGGTCGGTTCAACCATACCGCCGGAAAGGATCATCTCGACCAGCACCCACTGGATATGAAAGCGATACTGGGCAAAGACCTGGGTATCTGTGTACAGCGCCAGCAGCGGCAGGGCAAAGGCGATACCTGTCAGCAGGGCGCGCTGGCGCGGTGGCTTAATCAAGACCAGCGGCAGGCACAGTAAGGCCCAGACGCTGATAAGCAGCCCCATCTGGCCCAGAGTTGCGACCAGCAGATACAGCTGGCTGCCGGTTGATTGCCCGGCGGGAAGATATTGAAAGTAAAGACCGGCGATAACACTGGCCAACAACGAGGTGATGACCAGCATCACACCATGGTTCAGTATTCTGTTGCGCATGTTCAGATTAGTTGAGTTGAAATGAAGGGAAGCAGACTGAGCCTGCCTTCCCGTGGTGATACTGACGTCGGCATCGCAGTTTTTGGACGCTGCGATGCCGGTGGTTAAAGATCAGCGTTTGACCTTAACCACCACTTTGCGTACCTGCTCGCTGCCGGGGGCTGCGCCCGGCATGTGGATATCTTCCGGGAAGAAGATGGCAAACATGCCGGCTTTCAGGGTGACAAAGTTGGCTTCTTCCAGCAGAGGCGTGCTGGTGAATTCAGCAAAATCGCGCTCACTGTTGTACTGGGTGTCCGGAGTGCGGCCGGCCAAAGGCAGGCAGCCACAGGCTTCTTCGCCACGTACCACAAACTGAACGTCGATATATTCCCGATGGATTTCAAACGGTGCTGTGGTTCTGTCGCGCGGGGCGTAGTCATTGACAATGGCAAACACCCGGTCGCCATCAATGTTGTGACGCCCAAGTGGCGCCTGGCTGTAATCCGTGCTGGCCAGATGCTCAAGCGCCAGCGCAATACCCGGATGCAGATTGGCGTATTGCTCACGGTTTGCCACTGTGTCCAGAATCATGTGTGTTACCTCTGTTTGAAGAATCCGGCGGCAGTATACGCCTGCCAAAGATGCCTGTAAAAACATCGGTTGCTGGTTTGCCCTGTCACGACAACAATTTCTGTTATAGTCGGCAGCCAACCACTGGGAAAGGGGATTAATGTGAATTCAATCAGACTGTTGGCCGGCAAGCGGGCGAGGCAGATGATTCTGGAGCAGGGGCTTGACGCCGGGCTGTTTACTCAGCTGCTGGCCGCATCCGGCGGCCCCAAATGGCTGAGCATTGCCGGGCTGGATAAGTACCTGTTCAGTGAGTTTTTACCCCAATCTTCACGTCCACTTTATACCCTGGGGGCTTCATCCGGAGCCTGGCGACTGGCCTGTCTGGCGCAGCGTGATCCGCTGGCGGCGTATGCGCGGCTGCAGCAGGCCTACATTGGCCAGCGATATGACAGCAAACCCAGCAGGCAGGAGGTGGCGCGACAGGTGCAGGGCATTATCCGCCATATTCTGGCGGAGCAGGGGGGCGCTGAAATTCTGGATCATCCCAGGGTGCGCAGTCATTTTATTGCCTGTCGCGCCCGTCATCTCAACACTGTTCCAGCAAGGCCGGTACTGGCGGCCGGGCTGGGGGTGTCGGCTTTCACCAACTTGTTGAGTCGTCAGACCCTGGGCTGGTATTTTGAACGGCTGGTATTTGGAACCGCCGATATCGGTTCGCCCTTTGCTGCACTGAGCGATCTGCCCGGTGATTATGTGACGCTCAGTGACGCCAATCTGGCCGCTGTGCTGCAGGCCAGTGGCAGTATTCCGCTGTTGCTGCCGCCTGTCAGTGATATCCAAGGGGCGCCTCCCGGACAGTATTATGATGGCGGCATTACTGACTACCATTTTGATTTGGATCTGAGCCAGGCTCCTGGCCTGACCCTGTATCCGCACTTTTATCCGCATATGGCGCCGGGCTGGTTTGATAAAGGGTTGAAACACAGGCGCGCCAGCCATCAAAGCCGTCACTATGACAATGCGCTGATCCTGGCTCCCAGCGACGAATTTATTGCCTCATTACCCTATGGCAAAATTCCCGATCGGGATGATTTTAAAACCCTGGATACCGCCAGCCGTCAGGCTTACTGGTGGCGCGCTGCGGCCATGAGTGAACGTTTGGCTGAGGACTTTCACGAACTGCTGCACAGCGGGCGCTATCGCACACAACTGGAATAATCTAAACCTGGTGTGTCATAAATACGTATGACTCTCTGTCTTATTAACAGAGTCTTTTTACCTGCTTACAAAGCCATTCCAGCAGTGCTAGACTCATTAAAGTCTGGTTTAAAAATGTTCAGTACCTCTTGCTAAGGAGGTTGCTATGCGTACCAGGGAAATGGCGTTATTGACCCATGACGCCCTCTTACTGCCACAGGGAAGGCTTGAAGTCCGCGTGATTGATCCTTCCAATCTTCGCGTAGTAGCCGACGTGTTCAAAAACCACCGTCCATTGGCTGTAGGCATGTTGAAGTCCTCCGGCCAGCCCCCTTGTTATCCCATTGCGACCCAGTGCGACATCATCGACTTCAATCAACTGGAAGATGATTCGCTGTCGATCGTGCTGGAAGGGCGCCAGAGGGTAAAAATCCTCTCCGGCAGTCAGTTGCCTGATCGGCGCTGGCTGGTGCGCACCCTGCATTGCCCCAACTGGTTACCCATGCCGATCGAAGGGGAGTTTGCGCTGATCAGTCAGGCGCTGGAGCAATTCTATGAAGTAAATCCGGATTTGGCTGAACTCTATTCGCAGGTGAATCTGGATGATGCCTGCTGGGTCAGTCAGCGCTGGCTGGAGGTGTTGCCCATGTATAACCGGGACAAGATCAAGTTGCTCAGTCAGCCTGACTGTTATCAGACCATGGCGTTCGTGCTGCGGCTGATAAAGTCTCATGTTAGCGATGACGCCGGTTTGGCTGACACCTGATGGGGATGAGGGGTACAATACCTCTCTGATTTTCTACTGCCTTTTTTTGCCATGACGACCGTTCGCGCCGCCCAGCCTTCCTACATTATTTTGCCCCGCGAGGTGACAGACAAACCCACAGTACTGAGTTTTCTCATCAGTCACTTTGCCCGCATCGGCGAAGCGGTATGGCGTCAGCGGGTGGCGGATGGCAAGGTGCACTGGCAGGACGGCACGCTGATTGATGCAACCACGCCATATCGACCGACGGCCAGGGTGTATTACTACCGTGAAGTGACGGCAGAAACTGTTATCCCTTTTCAGGAGCAGATCCTGTATCAGGATGAGGAAATTCTCATTGCCCACAAGCCACACTTTTTGCCGGTGACGCCCAGCGGCAACTATGTCAACGAGTGCCTGGTGCATCGTCTGCGGCTGCGCACCGGTATTGAGACCGTGTCACCGGCGCACCGGCTGGATCGGGAAACCGCCGGTATCATGCTGATGAGCCTGAATCCGGCAACCCGTCATCATTACCATGAGCTGTTCAAATCCAAAACCATCACCAAGGAGTACCAGGCGCTGGCCCGGCTGACGCCTGAACTGCAACAGCAGGCTGATAAGGGCGCGCTGCAGTTGCCACTTCGCTGGCGCGTGAAAAACCGCATGAAACCGGCTTACCCCAGCTTTTTGATGCAGGTGGTGGAAGGCGAACCCAACACCCATTCTGAAATTGCGCTGGTGGCGGTGCAGGGGAATATCGGACTGTTTGAACTCAGCCCGATCACAGGCAAAACCCATCAGTTGCGGGTGCATATGTTGTCCCTGGGCATGCCTTTGCTGAATGACAGGTTTTACCCTGAGCTGTCGCCCAAAACCGCCGATAATTTCGATAAGCCCCTGCAACTGCTGGCTTATCGATTACGCTTCACCGATCCTGTGACCGGCAGGCAACATGACTGGCAGGTGGATGGGCTGAATTTTCCCCAAGTCTGAATTTTCCCCAAGTCTGAGTTTCCCCGGGGCTAAGGTTATTTGCCACGATTGGCCAGCGTCGGCAGCTCGTGACGGCTGAAGGTATGACCCGGCGGCTCGAAACAGGTCTGGCTGCCGTCACCGTGCAGTATGCAAATGCGCTGCGGCGCGCCATTGGCAGCAAAGCTGACGATGCCGACACCGCTTTGGTTGACCAGACGTTTGCGGATATCCCCGTTGGGGCGGCGACCGCGGATCAGCATGCGCTTGCGTTTGGTCAGCAGGTTCAGCGGTGAGAAGTAGCCGTACAGCCAGCCATTGAACTTATCAAACCAGGGCAGCAGCTTCTCCGGGAACTGATTTTTGAATCCGGACGCTGTGATTTGATAGATGTTCGGACTCTGGCTGCGAAAACGCACGCTGACGTCATAGGCAAAGGAGTAGTGCACATCGCCTGAGAGGATCACAAATTCCTGCGGGGTCTTTCTGTGAGTGAAGATGCTCAGCAGCGACCCCGCCGCCCCAGGATGTGCCATCCAGTTCTCCGCATCGACCATCAAAGATGCGCCCAGGAACGTGGCGGTGCGCTGCACCGTTTCTATCAGCTTGACGCCAAACATCGGCGCTGGCGAGACGATAATCACTTTATCCAGATTGATCAGTTCCTGCTGCAGATCCATCAGCGCTTCCCAATCCATCAAACCAGAGGGTTTGGCCAGATTGGACTCGCTGCGCCAGCGGCGGGTACGGGTATCCAGCACCACAATCTTGGGGCTGGTATTGAGGCTGTAATGCCACTGCTCAAACTGCAGCAGGGTATCGATAAGATCATTGTGCTTTTGCTTGTCCAGCGCATGCCCCTGATCGTTGAGCAGGGCATCCAGTTGCGGCCGGACAGCGGTAAATCGTTGTGGCTGATTGCCCAGCGCCTGAAACAGGGTGTAGCCGATCAGCGCGTTGCCTATAATGCGCCGTGAAAAACGATGACCATAAGCCGCTTCTTCCCATTTGGCGGTGAGGTTCCAGTCATCTGTGATGTCGTGATCATCGAAGATCATATAGGTCGGAATATGGGCCAGCAGACGGCGCACCTGCCCAAGTCCGGCCTTGAATGCCAGCAGATGTTGCCACTCCTGTTGCCATCTGGCCTGATTGGCCCGGCTCAGGCCGCTGACATTGCGCGGAATATCAATTCGATCCCACAGCTCAGGTGACCAGACCAGCAGGTACAGGGCGATGATTTCACTCAGGCTCACCAGATGGTTTTCCCCCATGGCGGTGGTGAAGATCGGGTGATTGATGTACCAGTGCCACAGGGGCGTTTTGGCCGGGTATTCGGTTCTGGGCAGCAGACGTTTGTGGCGCTGATACAGGGCCGCCGGGTGATAGCTGATTTGATTGGAATTGTTCAGCGCAGCGCCTTCAAAACCTTCGGTCGGCAGTCCCAGCGCCTGGATCACTTTGCCAATGGCATACAGCAGTGGACCGCCAATGTCATCCACATACACCTGATCGCCGCTCATAATCAGCAGGGATGGACGCTCCAGTGCGGCGGTCTGGCTGAGCCGGGTATCGGCGGCCACCAGGGCATCAGCACTGTGGTGGTGGGGATTGCGGCAGGAACCGTGCATCAGTGTGTGGATTTCCGGATGCAGTACCAGATTCGGGGTCTGCGCGCCCTGATAACAAAGCGCTTCAATGCCGCGAAACAGATCGCCCTGCTCGCTGTCGGTCAGACGATATGGGATGACCTGGTCTGCTGGCAGCAGATCGGTTTCATTGACCTGCACCAGATATTGCCAGGCTTTGGCGCCCAGTTGGATACGGTGCAGGCTGTCGCTGCCAAGGACAATATGGCGCTTGCCCAGTGTCAGGGTGAGCTCTGCCAGCGGGGCTGAGGTAACGAACCAGAGGGTGAAGTGATGAGTATCGCAGTGACGCAGGATCGGACCGGCCAGCACCAGAGGAAGCGAAGCGATGTTCAATTGGTGATCCATGTTGGAGATGACAGATAAGCCAAGGGTAAACAAGTGCTTTCACGAAGAAAAGTTTTTACACTCAAGACTGGGATTGTTGGCGGCGGAATTAAGCACTTTGTGAAATTTGTGGGTGTGATTATGCCGCTGCCGGTGGAATGGAAAGCAGAAAAAATCATGACAACAAAGTATCCACTGCTTAATCAGGCTGATCAGATTACCCTGCTGCGTTTGCTGGGATTTGGCCTGCAACTGTTATTGGTGCTGTTTGGCGCCGACACCTTTGGTCTGAGCCTGCAAATTGCCGCCCTGACCTGGGTGATGTCGATTGAAGGCGTCTATCTGGCGCTGATCACCTGGCAGCGTCAGCGTCTGGTGCGCAGCGAGCTGACCCTGTTTGCTACCCTGTTGATGGATATCCTGTTCTGGGGATTGTGGCTGGGATTCTCCGGCGGTGCCACCAATGCCTTTGTCACCCTGCTGCTTATTCCCATCGTGCTGGCGGCTGTGACTTTGCCGCTGTGGGCACCCTGGGTTCTGGCGGTGGCGGCGACGCTGGCTTACAGCCTGATGATGAAAATGCTGCCGGCCGAAGCCATGATGCACCATGGTCATGGCATGGATATGACCTCTCATTACCTGGGAATGTGGCTGAACTTTGTGATCACTGCCCTGGTGATCACCACTACAGTGGCGCTGCTTATCCGCCGTATTCGCCGCCAGGATGCGCAGATGGCGCTGCTGCGGGAGTCCCAGTTGCGGCAGGAACAATTGCTGGCGCTGGGTACCGCGTCGGCGCAAATGGCCCACCAGCTGGCGACGCCACTGTCCAGCATGCGACTGCTGCTGGAAGAAGTGCAGGAAGCCAACTGTCCGGTGGCGCTTAACGAGATGGATATCGCCCTCAAGCGCTGTGAATCCACCCTGAGCGAGCTGAGGGACACGACCCGTTCCATCCGTGAAGGCCACCAGTACCAGGCGTCCCCTGAGCAGCTGGCGCATCAGCTGCGACAAAAAATATTGCTGCTGATGCCCGCAACAGAGCTGGATTGGCAGGAGCGGCTGGCGCAGGTGGATCCCGCCGCCAGAGTGCAGGCCGACATGAATCTGATCCCGGCGTTGATGGCGCTGGTAGAGAATGCTGCCGGTGCCAGTCAGGAGCAAATCGCCAGCAGTAAAGTCAGCGTGACCCTGGAAGTACAGGACAGCGCGCTGCAGGTGCGGGTGCGGGATTTTGGTGCCGGTATCGACACCCGTGTGCTGGGGCAACTGGGCTCCAGCTTGATTTCCAGCCCAAAAGGCATGGGTATGGCATTGCTGCTCAGTCACGCCAGTTTTGAGCGGCTGGGCGCCAGTCTGACCCTGAGCAATCACCCTGAATGTGGCAGTGTGGCTGAAGTCAGTTTGCCGTTGTGCGGAGGGCTGGCGGCATGAAGCGTATCCTCATCGTGGAAGATGATCACGCGCTGGCGTCAGTGTTGTGCCGGCGTCTTGGCAAGCACGGCTTTGACTGCACCCATGTGGACAATCCCAGCGATGCGCTGCTGCAGGCCAGACGCATACTGCCTTCCCATATTCTGCTGGATATGAAACTGGAGCTGAGCAATGGTCTGAGCCTGATTTCGCCGCTGCGCCAGTTACTGCCCAGAGTGACTATGGTGCTGCTGACCGGCTATGCCAGTATTGCCACTGCGGTCGAGGCGATCCGCGCCGGTGCCGATAACTATCTGGCCAAGCCGGTGGATACCCAAACTCTGCTGGCTGCGCTGTTACCGGCCGGTCAGACTGTGGCAGAAGCGGAAGTGTTTGATGAAGTGGCACCGATGAATCCACGTCGGCTGGAGTGGGAGCATCTGCAACAGGTGCTGCAGGCCAATCAGGGCAATGTATCGGCCACGGCCAGACAGCTGGGCATGCACAGGCGCACGCTGCAACGCAAGCTGCTGAAAAAGCCGGTACTGGAATAGTTGGTACAAATTCACTGGCGCTAAAACGACCACACCCGGCATGGCCGGGTGTGTTTTACAGAGAAGCTGACGCTTACTCCAGCTCTTCCCACTCGATGCCCATGGCGGTCATCAGCGCCTTGGCTTCAGAAGGAATGCTGTCGGGTCTGTCCTTGGACAGATCTTCATCATTGGGCAACGGCTGACCTGTATAGGCATGCAGGAAAGCTTCACACAATAATTCACTGTTGGTCGCATGACGCAGGTTGTTCACCTGGCGGCGGGTACGCTCATCAGTCAATATCTTCAGCACTTTCAGGGGAATGGATACAGTGATCTTTTTCACCTGCTCATTCTTCTTGCCGTGCTCTGCATAAGGGCTGATATAGTCGCCGTTCCACTCAGTCATTGACTCACCTGTTGATTCTGGAATTCGCTGCCGATTTTAAACACTTACTTTATACAGTCAAATTATTGCGGCGAAAACGAGACGAATGCAAATAGAATTCTTGATGTTTGGACGTCTAAATGTCTTTATGTCTGTTGACCAGAAAGTAACAAATGAGTTAATTTAGACGTCCAGACATCTACCCAGCAGGAGCGAGTGATGACCCACAGGCGCGTGGCCACCGAGGCAGTCAGGCAAGGAATTGAAAGCGACACCCAATTTGGGGCTGTCGTGCCGCCCATTTATCTGTCGACCAACTACAGTTTTGACGGTTATCAATCGCCCCGGGAATATGACTACAGTCGCTCGGGCAATCCGACCCGCAATGTGCTGGCGGAAACTCTGGCCAGGCTGGAGCAGGGCAGCACCGGCATCATCACCAGCACCGGCATGGCGGCCATCACTCTGGTGGTCAATCTGCTGGGCCCGGATGATCTGCTGATCGTGCCCCATGATTGTTACGGCGGCAGCTACCGGCTGTTTACCAATCTGGCGCGCAAAGGTCAGTTCAAACTCAAGGTAGTGGATCAGACCGATGCTGCGGCGCTGGCGCAGGCTATCGCCCTCAAACCTGCACTTATCTGGGTAGAAACTCCTTCCAATCCACTGCTGCGGGTAGTGGATATCAAATCTGTGTGTCAGCAGGCCAAAGCCGTGGGCGCCAAAGTGGCCGTGGATAACACCTTTCTGTCGCCGGTGCTGCAGCAGCCACTGACCCTGGGGGCGGATATCGTGGTGCACTCCACCACCAAATACATCAATGGTCACAGTGATGTAGTCGGCGGCGCGGTGATTGCCAGCGATCCGCTGCTGGGCGAAGAGCTGCTGTGGTGGGCCAATACCCTGGGGCTGACCGGCGGCGCGCTGGATGCCTATCTGACACTGAGGGGAGTACGTACTCTGGCGGTGCGCATTCGCGAACATCAGCGCAATGCCCAAAAAATCGTTGCGGCACTGTGCGCCAGTGAGGTGGTGGACAAAGTATATTATCCGGGAATGGCTGACCATCCCGGCCATGAGATTGCCAAAGCCCAGCAACAGGGCTTCGGCGCCATGGTGAGCTTTGAGCTCAAAGGCGGCGCCGCAGAGGTGGAAGCCTTCTTAAGCGCCCTTACGCTGTTTTCTCTGGCAGAAAGCCTGGGCGGCGTGGAAAGTCTGGTGGCCGTGCCTGCCACCATGACCCACAGGGCGATGGAGCCTCAGGCGCGGCTGGAGGCTGGCCTGAAAGATACCCTGATCCGCTTGTCCGTCGGCATAGAAGATGGTGAGGATCTGTTGGCAGATATTGGTGCGGCGTTGGCTGCGGTTGCAAGGAGATAAGCATGGCCCCCTGTCATCTTCATAAATTTGGTGGCTCCAGTCTGGCGGATGCTGACTGTTACCGGCGGGTTGCCCATATTCTGCTGACCCATGGTCACAGCAGTGATCTGGTGGTGGTATCGGCCGCCGGTAAGACCACCAACTTCTTATATAAGCTGCTCAGCCTCAGCGATGCCGGACAACTCTGGCAGGAGGAGCTGCAGGTGTTGATCAGCTATCAGCAGACCTTGATTGAGCAACTGCTGTCCAGTGACACCGCCAGAGTGCTGCGTGAACGCCTGTCTACCGACAAGGCGCAGCTGGTCAGTCTGCTGAGCCTGGAGCAGCGCAATGTGTATCAGGTAAACCAGACCGTCAGCTTTGGCGAGCGCTGGTCTGCCCGTTTGCTGGCGGCATTGCTGCGTGAGCAGGGGGTAGCGGCCAGCCATGTGGATGCCACCAGTTTGCTGATCGCCGATGAAGGTGCTGTGCCCCGCATCCGCCACGAAGAATCCCGCAACCGTATCAAAGCCTGTCTGGCCAATCATGCCAATGAGCGGCTGGTGATCACCGGTTTTATCTGTGCCAATGAACATGGCGATACCCTGCTGCTGGGCCGCAATGGCTCTGACTTCAGCGCTACCTTGATCGCCGCGCTGGCCGATATTGATCGCTGCACCATCTGGACCGATGTGGAAGGGGTGTTCAACGCCGATCCCAATAAGATCAACGATGCCACTTTGCTCTCCAGTATGTCATTGCTGGAGGCTGATCGGCTGGCGCGTTTGGGCTCGCCTGTGCTGCACAGCCGCACGCTGCAGCCGCTGTTTGATGTGGATGTCAGTCTGGCTGTGCGCTCCAGCTATGCCTCGCACACCGACTTCACCCTGATCGCCCGCGAAAGCACCTCGGCCAGCGCGCCCGTGGTGACCAGTTTGCCTGAGGTAGTGCTGCTGTCATTGCAGCTGGCCGGGAGTGCTGATGAGCTGCTAGCCGAGCTGAATAATCAGGGACTGACGGCGCTGGCCAGCTGGAAGCAGGGGCCGACGCATCTGTCTCTGGCTTACACCCATGAACTGGCTGAGCAGGTCAGCAGCTGGCTGGCGGGGCAAACGGACAATTTTGCCATCAGCAGTCTGACTCAGAGCCGCGACTATGGCCTGGTGGCACTGGTGAGCAGCGGCGCCCACCTGTATCGCCGCAGCTTTGCGCGTTTGCTCAGCCGTGATGCCTTGCCTGTGTATCAGGATGGTTTGAGTCTGGTGACTCTGGTGCCTTCGCCCCAGGTCAATCTGCTGACTCAGAAAGTACATCGCCGCTGCGCCGGACCGCGCAAGCGTATCGGGGTGGTGCTGCTGGGGGCGGGCAATATCGGTCAGGCCTGGATCGATCTGTTCCGCCGCTCGGTGAAACAGCTCAATACTGAGCTGGAGGCCAGAGTCGAGCTGCTTGGGCTGGTCAGTTCCCGCAAGGCGCTGATCCGCGAGGAAGGGATCGGTTTTGACAACTGGCAGCAGGACTTCGACAACGCCGGTGAAAGCTGGAGCTACCCGCAGCTGTTTGAACAGCTGGCAGCGCTGAAATGTGATGAGCTGGTGACGCTGGATATCAGTGCCAGCGCCAGTTTGACTCTGCATTATCCAGAGTTTTTTGCCCGTGGTATTCACATGGTCAGTGCCAATAAGCTGGCGGGCTCCGGTCCTCTGGCTTTCTATCGGGATCTCAAGCGTCAGTTGGGATTCCGCCGTCTGTACTGGCGCTATAACGCCAGCTGTGGCGCGGGTTTGCCGGTGCAGCATGCGCTCAATGATCTGCACAACAGTGGCGATCGGGTGGAAGCCATTGGTGGCATTTTCTCCGGCACCCTGTGCTGGCTGTTTGAACAATACGATGGCAGCAAGCCCTTTGGTGAGCTGGTGCTGGAGGCCAGGGCGCTGGGCATCACCGAGCCGGATCCGCGGGACGACCTTTCCGGCCGGGATATGCAGCGCAAGTTGCTGATTCTGGCGCGGGAAATCGGCCTTGAACTGGAGCTGGAAGATATTGCGCTGGTGTCCCTGGTGCCTGAAGCGTTGGCCCAAGTGTCGCTGGAAGAGTTTCTGAGCCGTATTGATGAACTCAATGAACCTCTGGCGGAGGCGCTGGCCGATGCCAGGGCGCAGGACAAGGTGATCCGTTATGTGGCGCAGCTGGATAAGCAGGGCGGCAAGCTCAAGGCCAGGGTGGCGCTGGAGCAGGTTGAGCCTGACCATCCTTATGCCAACCTGACTCCGGGTGACAATGTGTTTGTGATCCGCTCAGGTTTTTATCAGAACAACCCCCTGATTATCCGAGGGCCGGGTGCGGGACGGGAAGTGACGGCGGCAGCTGTGCAGTCGGATCTGGCGCATATCTGCCGGGATCTGCTGCAGGAGCAGTAACCGATAAGGGGAATGGCTCAGCGAGCATCTGCCATACTGAGCCGTCCATTGCTGCCAATGATGAAAAGAGTGCTTCGGCACTCTTTTTCGTTACGGTTGCCCGGTTCTGAATGCCTTGGCGCGTTTATTGGTGTTATCGATGCACGGCTTTGCCGTCTCTCGGCGTTTATTCGGCATTTGAGTTTGGACTGCGAACAGAATTGTGAGCAAAATTGCTCACCTGTGTGAGCAGTTTTAACTTGACTTCAACTCAGCTTTATCTAGTATGTGGACATATAGACGTCTAAACACCTAAACGTCTAATGAGAATTCAGAAGGACAGAGGACAGTTACATGGCATTTCATCACGCTCAATTCGCGCAGTCTTTGAATCAGAGTTTGGCCGAACTCAATGGCGACATTAATGTGTCTTTTGAATTCTTCCCCCCTGCGACTCCGGAGATGGAGCAACTGTTGTGGAACTCCATTCGTCGGCTGGAGCCGCTGAATCCCAAGTTTGTGTCTGTCACCTATGGCGCCAATTCGGGCGTGCGCGATCGCACCCACGGCGTGATAGATCGTATCCAGAAAGAAACCAGTCTGGTTGCGGCGCCGCATTTGACTCTGGTCGATGCCAGTGATGAAGAGCTGCTGGAACTGGCCCGCCAATACTGGCAAAACGGCGTGCGTAACATAGTGGCGCTGCGCGGTGATTTGCCGGAAGGCTCTTCCAAACCTACCCGTTTTGCCGCAGATCTGGTTCGTTTGCTCAAGTCAGTGGCTGACTTTGATATTTCGGTGGCGGCCTACCCAGAGGTGCATCCAGAGGCTGCCAATGCCCAGGCGGACCTGATCAACCTTAAACGTAAAATTGATGCCGGTGCCAACCGCGCCATCACTCAGTTTTTCTTCGATGTGGAGTCCTACCTGAGATTCCGCGACCGCTGTGTCACCGCCGGGATTGATGTGGAAATCGTGCCGGGCATTTTGCCCGTGACCAATTTTAATCAGCTCAAACGGTTTGCCGGCATGACCAATGTGTCGCTGCCTTCCTGGTTGCACCGTCAGTTTGACGGACTGGATGACGACCTGGCTACCCGCCAGCTGGTGGGCGCCAATGTGGCGATTGATATGGTTAAGGTGCTGTCCCGGGAAGGGGTGAAGGACTTCCATTTTTATACCCTCAACCGGGCTGAGCTGACCTATGCCATTTGCCACACTCTGGGTGTGCGGCCACAGGTTGCCGGCGTCTGAAAAGTCTTGCTCCTCGCCCATTGAAAATACCTGTTTTCCCCTTTAAGGCCGACTGATGTCGGCCTTTTGTTTTATTTGCTCGGGTAACAGATTAATATGTTTTAACTTTTGATTTTTGCCGGATAAAAATGCTGGAAAACGGAGGTTTTTCTTCGGTAGACTCTCGCTTATTCACCTATTTTTCAGGCAACCATTATGATGACCGCTGACAGCCTGCTTCACAAAGCCTACAAGACCAGTAAAAACTGGGGATATATCACTATCTTACTGGGAATTCTGGCGATTGCCCTGCCGTTTGCCATGGGACTGGCGGTCGCCGCGCTGTTCGCCCTGGCACTGATTGCCGTGGGTGTCGTACAGCTGCTGGCAGCCTGGCCGGGTGAGGGCCGCGGTCTGAGCTTCCGTCTGGTATGGGCGATTCTGACGCTGGTGGCCGGTTTATACATGTTGATTAACCCAACTGTCAGTCTGGCAACGCTGACGCTGTTTCTGGGCAGTTATTTTCTGGTGGATGGTGTCGCCAATATTGCGACGGCCTTCCAGCTTAAACCCCGCCATGGTTGGGGCTATATCGCTATGGGCGGCGTGTCATCGCTGATCCTGGCATTGATTATTCTGGTGCAGTGGCCGGTATCCTCCGAGTTTGTCATCGGTATTCTTATCGGTGTCAAACTGTTGATTCTGGGAACCACTATGGTGGCGCTGGCCAAGTCTGCTGAAAAGCAACTGGCCGCAGCGCCTTCACAGCCTGCTGAGAAGGAGATCAACCCACAGGATTAATCCGGAAGGGCGGGGATCATTTCCAGGCAGGCCTGCTCCGTGCGAAAACAGCATTGCCGGTCTGCCTCTGACATTGTCAGCGGCTGAAGCACCTTCCTTTTTTTACCGTACCGGGTGGTGCGGTTTAAGGCCCTCGGGGCTTTGGCCAATGGAAATACCATACTCATACCGATAGCTTGTGGCGATTGGTGTAGGGTGGTTGGGCGATGGGGGTCGTTTGCCCTGAATTGCTCCCTTCAGCCATTGGGAGCGGGTGAACGACACGCAGGATTTTACTATCCGGCGATGGCCGGCTCGACAGACCATGACCAAAAACACTTCCGACAACAAACTAGGATTGGGTGCCCTGTGCGCACTCGTCGTTGGCTCCATTATTGGTGCCGGTGTATTCAGCCTGCCACAAAATATGGCATCCGTCGCCAGTCCCCTGGCAGTGATGATAGGCTGGACCATTACGGGCACAGGAATGATCTTCCTGGCTCTGACCTTTCAACGCCTTTGCCTGGATAAACCAGAGATCAACACTGGTGTATTTGGCTATGCCAAGGCCGGCTTCGGCGATTTGGTGGGCTTCTTTTCCTGTTGGGGATACTGGCTCAGTGCGGTACTGGCCAATGTCTCTTATCTGGTGATCATCTTCAGTACCCTTGGGCTGTTCTTTGATACCCCCCAGCACGTGGTCTTTGGCCAGGGGAACACCCTGGTATCGGCGTTGCTGGCTTCCGGCTTTGTATGGATGATCCATCTGCTGGTGCTGCGTGGCGTGCAGACTGCGGCCATCATCAATGCGGTGACCACAGTGGCGAAATTGATCCCGCTGTTTGTGTTCATCGTGGTGGTCACCATGGCCTTTAAGATGAGCACTTTTACCTGGGATTTTACCGGTCTCAAGACCCTGCCGGGCAGTGATTTGCTGTCACAGGTGAAGGAAACCATGCTGATCACTGTGTGGGTCTTTATCGGTATTGAAGGCGCCGTGGTGGTGTCCAGCCGCGCCCGTAATCGACATGATGTGGGTAAAGCCACCATTCTGGGGTTGCTGACCACTCTGTTCATTTATGTGATGGTCAGCCTCATGTCCATGGGGGTTATCACCAATGCTGAGCTGGCGAAAATGCAGAATCCATCGGCTGCTCAGGTGCTTGAACATATTCTGGGTCCTGTGGGGCTGTGGATTGTCGGCCTGGGGCTGATTGTCTCTGTGTGCGGAGCCTATCTGAGCTGGACCCTGCTGGCCAATGAGACGCCTTATATTGGCGCGCGGGAGAAGATGTTCCCTGCGGTATTTGGCAAGGTGAACAGCAAAGGAACGCCCAAGAATGTGCTGCTGATCTCCAATGCCGTGGTGCAGTTTGTGCTTATCTGGGTGACCATCGAAGGTGGCACCTATGAGTCACTGCTGAATGTGGCCTCAGAGATGATTCTGGTGCCCTATCTGTTTGTGGCGCTGTACGCCCTGAAGACCGGCCGTAAGGATGGTAATCGCCGTATGATGGTGTTTGGCGGTCTGGCCAGTGTCTATGGTTTCTGGTTGCTTTACGCGGCCGGTTTGCACCATTTGCTGATGACCAGCCTGTTGTATTTCCCCGGTCTGGCGTTTTATATCATTGCCAAGCGCGAGAATGGTGAGCGCTGGTTCGCCGGAAATAACCGTTGGATTATTCTGGGGTTAGCCGCCTTGTCACTGACCGCCGCTTCGGTAATTTTGTGGTGAGTTTGTTGAATTAAGTCCGGTATAGTCATGGCATCAATCTTTTGTGAAGGGATGCTATGGCTGTTATCAGACAATCCGATATCAATCTGGCGGGTGTGCAGGGGGTGGTATTTGACCTCGATGGTACGCTCGCCAGCTCCAATCCAGACTTCGACGCCCTGTGCCATGAGCTTGGCATCACCAGGGGCACGGACATATTGCAGTGGCATGGTGCACTCACCTGTACGCAGGCGCAGGCTCAGGCCAGCATGATCATTCGCCGCCATGAACTGCAAAGCTCCGCCACCGCAGAGTGGATCCCCGGCGCCCGTGAGTTGCTGAACTTTCTGCACCGTCAGGGGCTGCCGACCGCAATACTGACTCGCAATATTCGTCAGGCGGCCCGGCTTACCTTAACTCGGTTGCAATGTGATATTCAGCTGGTGATGACCCGGGAGGATGCACCCGCCAAACCCTCACCCGTTGGGCTTGAGCGTATCTGCCGTCAGTGGGGGATAGCGCCATCGCGCTGCCTGTATGTGGGAGACTATCTGTTTGATCTGCAAACGGCCCGCAATGCCGGTGCCATGAGCCTGCTTTACTGCGAGCTTGATCCTATGCCTGAGTATGCTCATCTGGCGGATCTGGTGACAGATAACTATCTGGATCTGGTGTCGCTGCTGCAGCAGGAAGGTCCTGGCTGCCGCTGAATATCAGACAGCAAAAAGGCGCCCAGAGGCGCCTTTAGTCAGCTTGTTCAGTCAGTGCGATCAGTCGCGCTGCTGGAAACCACCTTTGCGGTGCGGCTTCTTGTGCTGACGGTCACCGCGATCACCACGGTCACCACCGTGAGAACGACGCTCGCCGCGCTCACCACCGAAACCGCGACGATCACCGCCCTGAGGACGACGACGGCGTGGTGCACCAGAACCTGAATCTTCAAAGGTCATGTTCTCGGTCACTTCACGGATGTTCAGTGGACGACCACATACGCGAACCTTCTTCAGGTGCTGCAGTACGTCTTTTGGCATGCCATCTGGCAGATCAACTGTGGTGACAGAGTCGAACAGCTGGATTTGACCAATGTAACGGCTGTCGATGTTGGCTTCGTTGGCGATAGCACCCACGATGTTACCTACACCTACGCCATTCTCACGACCCACATCAATCACATAGCGGCACATTTTCACATCAGGATTGTCCTTCAGTGCTTCGGCGCTGCCCAGCATATCGGCGGTTGGGCGTGGACGGCGCTCACGTGGCTCACGGCCTTCACGAGGGGCGCGCTCATCACGGCTATCACGGGCACGTTCCTGCATAGGAGGCAGTTGCAGCGGACGCTCTTTCTGAACCAGTTGCAGCAGGGCTGCCGCCAGTTTGTCGGTATCCACTTCCAGCTGCTGACACAGCTGAGCCACGGCGGCTTCCATAAAGTCCAGTGACTCGTTGGCAACCACTTCAGCAACCTGCTCACCCAGACGGGACAGACGACGCTCTGCTACAGTCTCAGGGCTTGGTACCTTCATTGGAGAGATACGGCTGTTGGTGGCGCGCTCGATGGTGCGCAGCATGCGCATTTCACGGTGAGTCACAAACAGGATTGCCATACCGGTACGACCGGCACGACCGGTACGACCGATACGGTGTACGTAAGCTTCAGTGTCGTAAGGGATATCGTAGTTAACTACGTGACCGATACGCTCAACGTCCAGACCACGGGCGGCAACGTCGGTGGCGATCAGGATATCCAGCTTGCCACATTTCAGCTGATCAACAGCACGCTCACGGGCCTGCTGGTTCATATCACCGTGCAGTGGAGATGCCGCGTAACCACGGGCTTCCAGCTTTTCAGCCAGTTCCACACAGGAGTTACGGGTACGCACGAAGATGATGATACCTTCAGTGTTTTCCACTTCCAGTACACGCACCAGGGCTTCCAGCTTGTTGTGCTGAGACACCTGCACAAAGCGCTGCTCGATAGAGTCCACAGTGGTGTGGCTGGCTGCGATGCTGATCTGGGCTGGGTCACGCAGGTGCTTGTTGGCAACGCGCTTGATCTGCTCAGGCATGGTGGCAGAGAACAGTGCCAGCTGGCGCTCTGCAGGGGTGTGTTCCAGGATCCATTCGATATCATCGATGAAGCCCATCTTCAGCATTTCGTCAGCTTCGTCCAGTACCAGGGCGCGCAGGGTGTCCAGTTTCAGAGTGCCGCGACGCATATGGTCCATTACACGACCCGGGGTTCCAACAATCACCTGAGGACCGCGGCGCAGCGCTTGAAGTTGCTGATACATGCTCTGACCACCATAGATAGGCAGAACATGGAAACCTTTCATAAATTTGGCATAACTGCTGAATGCTTCTGCCACCTGAACGGCCAGTTCACGGGTTGGCGCAAGCACCAGGATTTGTGGCGTATTCTGGGAGTGGTCGATTGCATTGAGCAGTGGCAATGCAAACGCACCGGTTTTACCGGTACCTGTCTGCGCCTGGCCGAGAATATCGCGACCTTCCATCAGAGGGTCAATACTGGCCGCCTGAATAGGGGTTGGATTCTCATAGCCGAGCTCGTCGAGCGCGCGCAGAAGCGGCTCGGACAGACCGAGTTCGCGGAAAGTTTTTTCATTGGATGACATGGGTTGTTGCCTGTATGGACGTGTTATTGCAACACGTTAGAGTTACTTCATAGACAGAAAATCAACCCCCGTGTCGATTTCCCGCACCGAAAACGAAGGATTATATCAGGATTGACTAACTGTCGGCAATGCCAATCCCCTGCCGGCAGTGAATTCCGCCCATCAGTGAATACCGGCAGCCCTGTTGTTTTCCGGGGATTCGCGATTTTTCAGGTGGTGACAGGAAATGTCTGAAAAGCCCGTTTTACCGGGCATTTCAGCTATCTTTGGGGGATGTTCCGGGAGCTTTTCCTGTCCCCGGAAATGGGCTGATTATCAATACCATCTTTTTTCTGCTCTGGGGGTATCCCACTGGCTGAAGCCTGCATGAGTGACATAACGGCATTCAACTGCCAGCCAATTCAGCCAATGTTTTACTCTGTTCATAGTGACCTCCGGTTGTTGTCGGTAAGCTATGTAAAAACCATGCCAGTTATTTTTTTCTTTGTTTTTATTTGGTTACGTTTCCTTCTCGGGGCATGATGCAGTCATCTGCTCCGGAATGTGGCAGTCGTGCGTTGCTTTGGTGCGCCGCCGGGCTGCTTGTTGGCATGGCACCTGATTGCCAATCACCGGGCCACCTGCAGGAAGAAATCAGCACGCAATAACCTGCGTTCCCCGTTGTGCGTTGAGGTCCATTAACGGATTTTTCATTGAGGATCACTTTTCAGTCGCGCCGGTGGGGCATAAAATGCGTTCCTTTTCGTCGTGATCTGAAGGGAGTCGGGTCTGAAGTAAGGACACAGCACTGTGCTGTGGGTGCCATGAACAAATATCCTGCTCCCGAATTTTCGGTCAAATATCTGCTGCCTCAGCACTGGGGCACCCTGCTGCTGATCGCAGTGGCGTATCTGCTCAGTTTACTGCCCTGGAAACTGCAATTCATGCTCGGTAAAGGCGTTGGTCGGCTGGCGATGTTGCTCTTGCCAAGACGTCGCCGGATTATCGAGCGGAATCTGGAGTTGTGTTTTCCGACCATGAGTGCCTCTAAGCGCCGAAAACTGGTGCAGGCCAATATCGACAATACCGGTCTGGCGTTGCTGGAAACCGGCATGGCCTGGTATTGGTCAGATGCCCGGGTTGCCCGCCATGTATCCTTTGAAGGGCTTGAGCACATTGAACCTTTGCTGGCACAGGGGCGCGGGATATTGCTGGTGTCAGTGCATTCGCTGAATCTGGAGTTGGGCGCCCGCGCCTGTGGACTCAAGCTCTCAGGTATGGGGGTGTATCGCCCCAACAACAATCCCTGTTTCGATTACTTTCAGTACAAAGGCCGTACCCGCGGAGGTCATCAGGTGATCCATCGTAAAGATGTGAAAACCATGCTCGATAGCCTGCGCAGCGGAAGGGTGCTCTGGTATGCGCCTGATCATGACTATGGTCCCCGTCGCCATGCTTTTGCACCTTTGTTTGCGGTGGAGCAGGCCTGTACCACCACAGGTACCAGTTTGCTGGTGGACGAAACTGACTGCGCCATCGTGCCTTTCACCATAGTACGCACCGATGACAGTGGTCATTACACCCTGACGTTCAGGCAGCCATTGCTGGAAGAGTTTCCAAGGCATAACCCTGAAGCCGGGGCCCGGGTCATCAACAAGCTGGTTGAAACCTCGATTCTGGCCGCGCCGTCTCAATATATGTGGCTGCACCGGCGCTTCAAGACCCGTCCTGAAGGTCAGCCGTCACTTTACCGATAGCTTCTGCTTATTGCCTCTGAGCCCACATTGTGTGGGCTTTTTTGTGTTGTCAGTAATGTTGAGGCGAATTGTCATCTCGAAATCCGGCGCTGAAGTCTCTACAATTGCGCGCCTGAAAATTGCCCAACGGAAGGGCTTCTTGCTTGGTTGAAGCCGAACGCTGAGGCGATATGTACCACAAAAATCAATTTGAACTGCTGGCCCCCGGGGGCGATCTGGATGCCATTAAGGCCGCCATTGTGGCCGGGGCGGACGCTGTTTATTGCGGCCTGGACAGATTCAATGCCCGCAATCGGGCGACCAATATCACCCTGGATTTGCTCGATGGTGTAGTGAGTCTGGCGCATGCCCACAACTGCAAAATCTTTTTGACGTTGAACATTATGTTGCTGGAGAGTGAGTTGCCGGCCATGGTGCGGTTGCTGTCTCAGCTGCAACAGACTGAGATTGACGGGGTGATAGTGCAGGATTTGGGGTTGGCGCGGCTTATTCGCCGCCATTTCCCGTCAATGGATATGCACGCTTCCACCCAGATGAATACCCACAACCAGGCGCAGATGAGTCTGCTGCATGAGTTGGGAATGAGCCGGGCCAATCTGTCGCGGGAGCTGAGTCTGGATGAGATCGCGCCGCTGGCCCGTCATGGTCATGATATCGGCATGCTCACCGAGGTGTTTGTTCACGGATCTTACTGTGTGGGCTTTTCCGGCGTCTGCTACCTGAGTTCCGCCCGCAATGGCGCATCAGGGAATAGAGGGCGTTGCAGTCAGCCATGTCGGGAGGCCTACAAACCTACCGCAGCGGGTAAACAGTATCCGCTTAATATGAAGGACAATTCGGCTTTTCACGATCTGCCTGCACTGGCGGAGGCCGGCGTGTATTCGCTGAAAATCGAAGGCCGTATCAAAAAGTCCCATTATGTCTTTACCGCAGTGGACAGCTGGCGTCAGCAGATAGATGCCCTGTGCGCCGGGCGTGCGCCTGCGCAGGATATGTCGTCCCTTTACCGGGTATTCAATCGCGACTTTTCCAACGGTTATCTGCACGGCAATATCCATGGCGGAATGTTTATCGACAATCCCCGCGATCATGCCCCCCATCACTTTGCGGCGCTGGCGCAAACTGACTCACCACAGGCGTTCAAGCAGGTGAAGCAGTCTTTATATCAAAGCAAAACTGAGATTATCCAAAGAGTTGAGCGATTGACTGCGGATATGCAGGTGAGTGAAAGCCGGGTTCGCAGCGTTAAGGGTAAGGAAACTGATATCCCGCTGCCCAGAGGCGGGCAGGCTCCTGCCGGAGTACCTGAGTTGGTGGTACTGCTGGGGAGTGATGATCTGGCGCTGGAGTGGCCAGCACTGCCGGGCACCCGGTATATGCTGATGTTGCCCGATGCGCTGGCCGACAACCTGAATGAGTCTGAGGAATTTCTGCTGTCGCGCCCCGGGCTTATTCCCTGTTTCCCGGCGGTGATGACCGATACACACCTGCAGGCTGCCAGAGCCTTGCTTGAGCACTGTCGTCCAGCCTGGCTGATGACGCACAATCTGGGGGTGGCACAGCTGGCAAGGGAGCTGGGCATTCCCTGGGTAGCCGGTGCCCAGCTGAATATCAGCAACTCATTGGCCTTGCAGTGCCTGCAGGAAGATTTGCAGGCAATGGGCGCGGTGATCTCCAAAGAACTTTCCGGCAAGCAGCTGGCACGCATTGTCAGGCCGGATGCGGGCATGTTGATGGGTACTCTGTATGAACCCAATCTGCTGATGACCAGCCGTCAGTGCCTGTTGATGCAGGCTGTTGGTTGCCGAAAGCAGCGGATGAACGCCGGTTGCCTGAAACGTTGCAGCAAGAGTGCCACGCTTGAAAACCTCAAGGATGAACCTTATCTGCTGCATAAGGACAGAGGCAGTTACAATCGCCTGTACAGCCACCTGCATACGCTCAATCTGCCGCTGCTGAGTGAACATGGCGATCGTTTTACTCACTTATTGGTGGACCTGCGTCAGGTTCCCACCGGGACCCAATTGCCCTGGAGCCGCCCTGAATCAGTGTCTGTGTTTGCCCGGGCCGTTGGCGGAGATAAAGACGCGCTGCAGTTGTTGGGTGAGCAGTTTGGCCGCGTGCGTAATCGTCATTATGAGCTCGGGGTATAGCGGTTTTCGACAATGGCAGGCCATGCAGCTCACTATTTCTGATGCTCAACAGCCTGGCAAGTTAAGTGCAATAGCCAGATATCGCAATGGATTGCAGGGAATGAAAATTTCATTTTGGTATAGCTAATACAAAGCGGGTGTTGTGCTTTGTATACTATTTGTGGCAGCTTTTATCTCTATCGCCATGTCAGTTTTGTGGTTTTGGGCAGGGGACAGGGAATATTGACTTACAGCGGCTGCCGGTGAATCCGGGTATAGGGAATCCCATGAGCTATCAAACACTTTCTGAGCTGTGCAAATCTCTGCGATGGTCGAGGATTGATCATGAAAGAGGAGAGCGGGCTGATGTTTATTGTGCGTCGGATGCTGAGCTGGAAAGGGCAGAGTCATCCGTGGGAGCAAGATTCCCCGACGATTATCGCTGGTTTATGAAACATTATGGGATGCGGGGACTGGAAGACCCCAGAGTGAACCTGTGCATCCACGGGTATTCATTGTCGTTTCTGGGGATGTTTTCTCCGGTTGATATTGCGGCGCTCAACAGCCATAAATGGTCCTCCTGTGATCTTTTGGGGAAGTCACTCATTCCGCCCTGGATGCTGCCTGTGGCTGATTCTCTTTCCGGTGACATTTTGCTGCTGGATCTCTCTGCCGCGGCTTATGGCACTGTGTGGATGCGCCCCCGCCAGCAGGCGTCGGTAAAATGGTGTGCAAGCAGCCCGGAACTGATACCGATTGCCGATTCATTTACCGCACTCATCGCCATCATTGTTGCCCAACCCCAAAAGGCCAGCCCGGGATTTAATCAGGACGAGGCTTTGCTGCTGTAAACCCGGTTATCTGCCGACACTGCCGGAGTCGCTGGTGGTGGCTGCTGAAATTTGCTACTATTCGCGCAATTCACCGCACAGCCCTGGCTGTGCGGTTTTTCTTTTCCTGCAGGATTAATCCCTTGAACCAGATACAGCCAGAATCCCAGGTGGCGTTTGCCAGCCTGTCATTAAAACCTCAGTTGCTGAGTACCCTCGACAGCATCGGCTTTGCCGCCATGACGCCGATTCAGGCCGCCAGCCTGCCGCTGATCCTGGCTGGTAAGGATGTGATAGCTCAGGGAAAAACCGGCAGTGGCAAGACGGCCGCCTTTGGTTTGGGGCTGCTGGATAAACTGGATGTGAAGCGTTTTCGCATTCAGTCACTGGTGCTGTGTCCGACCCGGGAACTGGCGGATCAGGTTGCCAAGGAAATCCGCACCCTGGCCCGAGGCATTCACAATATCAAGGTACTGACCCTGTGTGGTGGTGTGCCGGTTGGCCCGCAGATTGGCTCGCTGGAGCATGGCGCGCACATTATCGTCGGTACTCCGGGGCGGGTGCTGGATCATCTGGAGCAGGGACGACTGGATTTTTCCGGGCTGACCACCCTGGTGCTGGATGAAGCTGACCGCATGCTGGAAATGGGCTTTACCCAGGCGATGGACAGTATCGTTGCCCAGACGCCGGCCAATCGTCAGACCCTGCTGTTCAGTGCCACCTTCCCTGAGCAGATCAACGCCATGGCGCAGCGTATGATGCGCTCACCGGAAATGATTAAGGTAGAGGCGACCCACGACAGTCAGAGTATCGCCCAGCATTTCTTCCATCTGGAAGACAAGAGCCAGAAGCTCAGGGCATTGCAACTCTTGCTGCTGAAGTTTCAGCCTGAAAGTGCGGTGGTGTTTTGCAACACCAAACGTGAGACTCAGGCGGTAGCCGATGAGCTGGCGGCGTTGGGTTTCAGTGCGCTGGCACTGCACGGCGATCAGGAGCAGCGCGAGCGTGACCGCACTTTGGTGCAATTTGCCAACAAGAGCATCAATATCCTGGTGGCCACTGATGTGGCGGCGCGCGGCCTGGATATCGACAATCTGGATGCGGTCTTTAACTTTGAAATGGCCTACGACAGAGAGGTGCATATCCACCGCATCGGGCGTACCGGCCGTGCCGGCAGCCAGGGGGAGGCATTCAGCTTCTACACAGGTAAGGACAGCTTCAAAATTGCTGCGCTGGAAGAGGTGCTGGGTTATGAGATCCAGGATGAAGAGCTGCCCGGTGAGCAATATCTGCAGGCCATGCCCTACCGACCTGTGATGACCACTCTGGTGATCGATGGTGGCAAGAAGCAGAAGCTGCGTCCCGGGGATATTCTCGGTGCGCTGACGGCCGACAAGAGCATGACGGGTGATGACATCGGCAAGATTAAAATCACCGATATCCGCTCCTTTGTGGCGGTTAAGCGCCAGTGTGGCAAAAAAGCCCTGACGATTCTCAACAAGGGCAAGCTCAAGGGCCGTCAGTTCCGCGCCTTTGCCGTGTACTGAAATAAAAAGGCTCAGCCAATTACCGGCTGAGCCTTGCTTTGTGCCGTCGTTAGCTATAGCTGCTGCGTTAAGCAGGTGTCAGGATTGACATCTGCATTGGGCAGCGCCTATTGCTTCCCGGCTTTGGGGATACACTCAAGCTGCGTCAGCGGTTCAAATGCGCCGGTTTTACCGTAAAACAGGCCACACACCTCACCCCTGAGCTGCAGCTGAAACTGGCTGGCAAGCTCAAACTCCCGGCCCATGACAGGTAAGCCCTGTCGATCCTTTGCCTGAGTCTTTTCCAGCAGCAATACATCGGTCTTTTCAAACACATCGTCAGCCAAACCCGGCGCAACGCCACCTTTGAGTTTGACAATCGCCTGTTGGATCTCCTGTTTGGCTGCCGGACTGGTGTGTTTGCTCAATGCCGCCAGCGGCTGTGCTGAGGTTGACTGACAGCCTGAGATCATGAGGATTGCCGGTAACAGCAAACCCAAAGTGCTGTGTGCTGTCATTGCGTCAGATCCCGGATATCAGTGTAAATGCTGCCCTGACGCAGAGGGTGGAATGGCTGCTCAATGGCAAGCCCCCGTCCCTGCAGGCTCTGTGGTGCATTCAGATTGCGTTTTACCGGTACTGCAGGGCAGGTGCCGTCCTGCATATATTGCAGTGCCGCCGCCAGCATGGCTTCCTGCTCATCGCCCAGCGGCTGACTGAAATCATCCGCCACGGTGCAGCCGGGCACTTTGGCATCCACTCCCATGTCGGTCACAATATTGCTGGCCGGAGTGGGGATAAAACCATCGGCATAGTCACCGAAGTTTTTCTCATTCACCCCTTTGAACTGTACGGTGAAGTACACCAGACCACAGTTTTGCTGAGGCAGGAAGCCGTATGGCTTGCCCCGGGTCTGGCCGCCGATCAGGATCACTTCCACATCAATTCCCCGCAGGGCGTTGATCAGCGACTCACTGGCAGAGGCTGTGCCTGAGGTGCTGAGGATATACACCTTGCTCAGGCCAACATAGGGCAGAGGATCGGTGAATACACTCTGATCCCAGTCGATGGCTCTTGGCACAAAGTTGATACTCTCGTTGTAGGCGCTGCGTTTGTCGTTATAGGCCAGAGTCTCAAATACCCGATTCTGACTGCCGCTGCCGGCAATCATGTATCCCAATTGGGCCGATTGATAAATGAGCCCGCCGCCGTTATAACGCATATCGATAACCAGCTCATCAATGCCTGCAGTGCTGAACTGACTGAAGGCTTGGATCAGCCCGGATTGAGCTGCGCTGATAAATTGATTGTGCTGCAGATAGCCGACTTTACGGCCCTGATTTTCGATAACCCTGATGTTCTTCACCGGTGACAGCGCGATTTGAGCTGCAGTCAGGGTGACGGTTTTGGTTGAGCCGGTACGGGTTTCAAAGGTGAAACGGTAGCTTTTACCCATCTGCGGATAGAACAGGGCTTCATTGATGGCGTCTATATCTGCAGAGGCATTGGTATTCACAAAGTCGATGGCATTTATCTTCAGCAGTTTATCGCCGCGCTCGACTCCGGCCAGTTCGGCACCTGAGGCGGTTTCCGTATAAGCGACTTTCAGATCCCGTGGTGCATAGGTTTCGATAAAGGCCCAGTTAATCCCATAGCCGCCGGTCAGTCCGGATTGCGACTCCTGCATGTAGTTTTCATAGGTGTCGACAAAGTGGAACTCATCCTTGTCACGGCCAGAGTCGGTGACCTGAGTGGTTCGTAAAATATCGAAGTAGCTGATCACTGAGTTGTAACTATTTGGATTTGGATCAGGCAGTTCGTCATACCAAAGGTAGGTTTCGTTACTGAAAGATCTCAGATACATTTTTTCCAGAAAGACTGAACCGGCTTTATCCGGATAGGCTTCATTGGTGTAAGGATCTGTGCCTGAGCGGGGAGCGGAACACTGGTTAATAAATTGACTGGCGGGCTCATAAACACCGGCTGTCCAGGTTGGTGTGGTATTGCCCCCACCGTCTGGATTGATTACCGGAGGCGTTGGCTCCTTGCCACCACTGCTGCCACCACAACCGGCCAGCAAAGCCGAAAGTAATATGGCCGGAATCGAAAGTGTGTGTTTTGAATATCTGAATCTTGTCATTTCCTTACTCCATGGAAAACTGCTGTTCATTTCGTCATCAATCAAGGCGCAAGATTACCATTGTTATCTCCATGTGTGTAAAGGTGTTTTTTTTGTTGCTTTTGATGCTGTATCCAATCATCTGGCACGGATGGCGTGGCGGTTATACCGATAGCAGGGCCAGCGCCATCAGCACCACTCTGGCAAGAAATTCAGGGTTGATCCGCGCAGCTGTATCCTGCTCTGTATGGTATTGGGGATGATTGCCGCTGCCCATAAACAGCCAGGGGATGCCTTGCCGGTGAAAAGGATAATGATCAGACGCTCTCAACCAGTCAATTTGTTCACTGATAAATGAACCGCGTCCCAGACCTCTGGGATGGCCAAGCCGGACACATAATCCGATTGTTTGATTGGCATCGCGCAGTGCTTCCCGGATCAGTGGGGCATCGATGGGGGCGCGCAGACTCTGCAGGCCCTGTATATAAAGCCGTTGGCTGTTATCCGGCCGGCCCACCATATCCAGATTCAACACCAGCTCTATGTGGTGGGTCAGCCCCTGTTGCTGCAGTTGTTCAAGCAGGGCTTTACTGCCGTATAGCCCCGGCTCTTCGGCATCGGTAAACACCAACAACAGGTTTATCTCTGTGTCGATTTGGCTGTGCATGCCTGCCAGCGTCAACAGTGCCGCGACTCCGGAGGCATTATCATCGGCGCCGGGAAAATAGCGGCCATTGGGATTAATTGCTCCGGCTTTCCCTCCCAGATGATCATAATGTGCCAGCAGCAAACGCCAGCGTGTTGGGTTGTGGCCCGGTCGCCAGCCGACCAGATTCCGCCCCTGCTTACTGATAAAGCCCTGCTGGTACTGAAACTCGTGGGAATAGCTGCCAAGCCAGGGTTGTAGCCCACTGGTACTCAGGCGTTGTTGCAGATAGCTGCGGGTCAGTTCGGCACCTGCGCTGCCGGTCTTTCTGCCATTCAGCTGCGGGCTGGTGAGGTACTGAATATCCTGCAACATCGTCCGACTAAGGCGCTGATCGGCGGCGGTGACTGAGATGTCACAATCCTGTCCTATCAGCTGCTCGTTGGCGGCGCAGGCGGATAACAGCAGGATTGCGCCGGAGAGAATCAGGTTTTTCATTATGTCATCAGTTTGCCGAATTCATTTCAGTTAATGTCAGCTGCGCAGTCACTGCAATCGCTGGCGGTGAAATTTTGTCAATTTACGCTGTTCAGCTTGTGTTCATCCCGTCGGCAGTTTATTGATACAAACTGTTACCTTTAAGGATGGAAAGGAGTTGTGATGAACACATTCAACAAGCGTCTGTTGGCAATCAGTCTGGCGGCTTTGGCGACTACGGCTTATGGCGATCCGGCCAAGCAGGAGGCGCACAAACAACAATCGGAAATCGCCCGCGAACAGGCTAAATTGGAGCGTGATGCTGCCAAAGAGCAGGCCGCGCTGGAGCGGGATCTGGCGAAAGATGATCGGGCGCTGGACAGAGATGTCCGCAAACTTGAGACTCAGTCAGATCGCGAAGCGGCAAAGCTGGAGGCCGAAGCCACCAGAGAAGCCCGTAAGCTGGATGTTGAATCAGAGCGCGAAGCCCGCAAGCTGGATAAAGATGCCCGCCGGGAGTCCCGCAAAGAGCGTCAGCAGGCGCAGTCAGAGCTGAAAAAAGCGCAGGCCGCCTACGATAAGGATGTCAATAAAGCAGAGGCGGCATACGACAAAGATCTTCGCAAGGCAGAAGCCGACGCCAAACAGGGCAGCGCCAAGCTGAACAAGGATAAGGACAAAGCAGCCCGTAAGGCGGAAAAAGCCAAGCAGCAGGCCGAGAAGCAGGCCAGTCAGCATCAATAATACTGTCAGGGCCGGGCATCCGGCCCTGCACTTTTGGCTCCTTGCCGGTCAGATTTCCCTCCAAATTTCGTTATTTCTTGATTTGTGTTGCTTTTTTGGACAGATTGCAGGCGTAAACTGATGCTGAGTTCACGGATGAAGTTCGCAGATGGAAAAACTTACCCTTGGGCAACTCGAGGAAATAGTTGCCTTATTGCCCGATCCCGCATTCATATTGAGCCGTGATGGTCGCTACCTTGCTTATCTGGGGGGCGTCGATCAGGACTCATATCACGATGGCAGCCCGCTGGTGGGATGCTCTCTTAAAGACGTGTTGCCGGCGGACAAGGCGCAGTGGTTTATCGAACAGATTAAACTGTCGCTGAAAAATGCTCAGGTTAAGGTGGTTGAATATGATCTTGGCGTTGATGAGGTGCAGGGTGTGGAACCCCGGGGACCCGTGGGAATGCTGCATTTTGAGGGGAAAATTGTTCCTCTGAAGTCGAGATTCAACGGCCAGCGCGCGGTGCTTTGGTTAACCCGCAACATAACCCGCAGATACAAGCTCGAGCAGAAGCTCAGAACCCTGAGTGAAACTGATTCTCTGACCGGCCTGTACAATCGCAGGTTCATGCAGGATACCCTGAAAAAGTATCTGAAAAGCCACAGTCGCCAACGTCGGATTGCGGCACTGATCTTTCTCGATGTGGATTTCTTCAAGCGGATCAATGACAACTATGGTCATCCAGTGGGCGACAAGGTGCTGTGTCAGTTGAGTGAGCGGATTGAGCGCCAGCTCAGGGAGGAAGATGTGGCGGCTCGCATCGGCGGTGAAGAATTTGCATTGCTGCTGCCCAGAACCCGTCTGGAAGAAGCTGTGCAGGTGGCCAACAGGATCCGCCAGGCGGTGGGCAGTGAGCCGGTTGTCGTCGGTGAGCTGGCTATCAGTGTTACCCTCAGTGCCGGGGTGACTCAGCTGCATGAAGGTGATTGCGTCAATTCCGCACTTTGCCGTGCCGACAAGGCCCTGTACGCCGCCAAACAGACGGGGCGGAATCGGGTCTGTGTGGCCTGAAAAAGCGGGCGTGAGCTATTCGATGCACTGGAAATACCAATCCGCATGGAAGATGGCTCTCATCGGAGCCATGTCAGCCATTCGAGTACAAGCGAAATTGGTGACGGCATAGTGGTTCTCTGGCTAAACAATTTGGTGCAGTGAGCGTGTGGCTGACTTACCTCCCGAAGGGTGAGTTTTAAAGGCATGCATACTGCCCAGAGCCTGCTGTTGTAAACAAGAGGCGATTTATCCCGATAGACCTTCAATTGCTCAGATTGTCTTCACACCTTTAAATTCTCCCTGAGTGACTAAACTCCTATGCGGATTGATATAAATTCATTCTGGATGGTGGCGCTGAAGCAAGCATCAACAAAGCGTCGGGCAAGGGCTCGATGCCAGAGGGCTGTTCTCTGAGCCGCGAAAGGGAGCAGCAACGGCTGGAAGGCCGTTGTTCGCGTAAAAAAAGAGCCATGCTGATGCATGGCTCTTCTGGTTTAGTACCTGGGGTTTTATTCCTGGGATTTAGTACCAGGGGTTGGCTCTCTGGGGAGAGCAAGGCGCTCGCTTAACGCTGCTTTTTCCCCTGGCGGCGTTGGCGCTTTGCCACCTGATAATGCCAATCAGGCCATTTTCTGCAGCAGCGGCTTTAAGAAGCGGGCGGTGTGAGAGGTTGGGTGCTCTGCCACCTGCTCCGGCGTGCCGGTAACCAGAATAGTACCGCCGCCTGAGCCGCCTTCCGGCCCCAGATCTACAATCCAGTCTGCCGTCTTAATCACATCCAGATTATGCTCAATCACCACTACGGTATTGCCGTGTGACTTGAGGCGATGCAGTACATCCAGCAGCAGCTGGATATCGGCAAAGTGCAGACCGGTTGTCGGTTCATCCAGAATGTACAGGGTTTTGCCGGTATCGCGCTTGGACAGCTCCTTGGCCAGTTTCACCCGCTGGGCTTCACCGCCTGATAGTGTGGTGGCGCTCTGGCCCAGACGGATATAGGACAAACCGACATCCATCAGGGTTTGCAGCTTGCGGGCAATCGCAGGCACGGCATCGAAGAAATCACGGGCTTCCTCGACTGTCATCTCCAGCACTTCGTGGATGTTCTTGCCCTTGTACTTCACTTCCAGGGTTTCGCGGTTGTAGCGCTTGCCCTTACAGGCATCACAGGGCACGTACACATCCGGCAGGAAGTGCATTTCTACCTTGATAAGACCATCGCCCTGACAGGCCTCACAGCGACCGCCTTTGACGTTAAACGAGAAACGCCCGGGCTGATAACCCCGGGTGCGGGATTCCTGGGTAGCGGAAAACAGCTCCCGGATAGGCGTGAAGATGCCTGTGTAGGTCGCCGGATTGGAGCGCGGGGTGCGGCCAATCGGACTTTGGTCGATATCCACCACTTTGTCGCAGTGGTCCATACCCTCAATCTTGCTGTAGGGGGCAGGTTCATCCACCGTGGCCTTGTTCAGCATGCGATGGGCGATTTTAAAGAAGGTGTCGTTGATCAGTGTCGATTTGCCTGAGCCGGAAACGCCGGTGACACAGGTCATCAGTCCGACAGGGATGGTCAGGTCGACGTTTTTGAGGTTGTTGCCGCTGGCACCAAACAGCTCAATTACCTTGCTGGCATCATAGGGGGTACGTTCACCGGCAACGCTGATCTGTTTTTTGCCACTGATGTACTGGCCGGTGACCGAATCTTCGCAGGCAATAATGGCGTCAATCGGCCCATCGCAGATCACTTCGCCGCCATGCACACCGGCGCCCGGACCGATATCGATAATATGATCGGCCATGCGGATGGCGTCTTCGTCATGCTCGACCACGATGACGGTGTTGCCCAGATCTCTCAGATGCGTCAGGGTGCTCAGCAGTCGCTCGTTGTCGCGCTGGTGCAAACCAATGGACGGTTCATCCAGTACATACATGACGCCCACCAGACCGGCACCAATCTGGCTGGCCAGCCGGATGCGCTGGGCCTCACCGCCGGACAGGGTTTCGGCGCTGCGCGACAGGCTCAGATAATTCAGTCCCACATTCACCAGAAAGCCCAGGCGGTCCCGCACTTCCTTGAGGATCTTCTCGGCGATCTGCGCCTTCTGGCCGTCAAACTCCAGCGCCTCAAAGTAGGCCATGGCTTCGCCGATGGACCATTCGGTCAGGGTTGGCAGATTAAGATCGTGAATGAATACGTTGCGGGCTTCTTCCCGCAGACGCGAGCCGCCACAGCTTTTACAGCTCTGGTGGGAGATATATTTGGCCAGCTCTTCGCGCACTGAGTTGGATTCAGTCTCGCGGTAGCGTCTGTCCATATTGTTGAGAATGCCTTCAAAGGGGTGGTTGCGCACCACCACATCACCGCGATCGTTGATGTATTTGAAGGAAATATTCTCTTTGCCTGAGCCGTAGAAGATGATCTTCTGCACCTTGGCGGGCAGATCTTTAAAGGGCACCTCCACGTCGAACTTATAGTGTTCGCCCAGCGACTTGAGCATCTGGAAGTAATAGAAGTTGCGTCTGTCCCAGCCGCGAATGGCACCGCCGGCCAGCGACAGTTCATCACTGGTGATCACCCGCTCGGGGTCGAAGAAGGTCTGCACCCCCAGACCATCACAGGTAGGGCAGGCGCCTGCCGGATTGTTGAAGGAGAAGATCCTTGGCTCCAGCTCCGCCATGGAGTAACCACAGTGCGGACAGGCAAAGTTGGCGGAGAAGATCAGCTCTTCGCCCGGGCCATCCATGGGGGCGACCACGGCGATGCCGCCGGACAGTTCCAGCGTGGTTTCAAAGGATTCCGCCAGCCGCTGCTGCAGATCCGCCTTAACCTTGAATCTGTCCACCACCACTTCGATGGTGTGTTTGACGTGCAGATCCAGCGCCGGTGGATCGGACAGATCGCACACCTCGCCATCGATGCGGGCACGGATATACCCCTGCGCCGCCAGGCTGTCCAGCAGCTTGACGTGTTCGCCCTTGCGGCCGTTGACCACAGGCGCCAGCAACATCAGGCGTTCGCCTTCGGGCATCTCCAGCACCTTGTCGACCATCTGGCTGACGGTCTGGGCGGTCAGCGGCTGGCCATGGGTCGGACAGCGTGGCTCGCCGACACGGGCGAACAGCAGGCGCAGATAGTCGTAAATTTCAGTAATGGTGCCCACGGTCGAGCGCGGATTGTGGGAGGTGGACTTCTGTTCGATGGAGATAGCCGGGCTTAAGCCTTCGATATGGTCGACATCGGGCTTTTCCATCAGGCTGAGGAACTGGCGCGCATAGGCGGAGAGGGACTCAACGTAACGACGCTGGCCTTCGGCATACAGGGTATCAAACGCCAGCGATGACTTACCGGAACCGGACAGGCCGGTGATGACGATGAGTTTGTCCCGTGGAATTGTCAGGTTGATATTTTTGAGGTTGTGGGTGCGGGCACCCCTGACTTCAATCTTGTCCATCTCTCGCTCAAGGTTAGGCTGCACAAAAGAGAACAAGTATCGCACAGAACCAGATGGGTGTGCAGGGGCGATTTGGCGATTGCATTAAACGGCCCTGGCTGCTTTGTTGCAGTGCTTGCAAAGGTCCAGGGCCACTAACTTCACGCTGCGCCGCGCATCCAGAGGCTGTCAGCACTCGCAGAGCACGCACGGGACTTATTCGCACCTTCCCTAATGCTCGGGGGATATTCACTAAGTGGCTGATGCCACGAGGCAGGTGAACGACAGATGAAGCCCTTTTGTTTTGGGCATCTGTGGGGGATATGTTAATATCGCGCCCCTGAATTTTAACCAGCAGGACAACTATTCATGTCGGCAAGCGGTCTGTCGGGCACCGAGAAGAAAGTCGCGTTTTCCCTCGCCAGTGTGTTCGGACTGCGAATGATGGGCTTGTTTATGATCATGCCCGTGTTCGCCCTTTATGGTCAGCATCTTGAGGGATTCTCCCCCCTGTGGGTTGGGATTGCCATCGGTGCTTATGGGTTAACCCAGGCGGTGCTGCAGATCCCGATGGGGATTTTGTCAGACCGCATCGGCCGCAAGCCGGTGATCATGGGTGGCCTGCTGGTGTTTGCATTGGGCTCTGTGGTCGCCGCCATGGCTGACACCATCTATGGCGTGGTCGCCGGTCGGGCACTGCAGGGCATGGGCGCGATTGCGGCGGCGGTACTGGCACTGGCAGCGGACTTAAGCCGGGATGAGCAGCGCACCAAGGTGATGGCCATCATAGGCATGTGTATTGGTTTCTCCTTCGCCCTGTCCTTGCTGCTGGGGCCTGTGGTGGCCCAGCACATGGGACTGTCAGGTCTGTTTGGACTGACCGCCGGGCTGGCACTGCTGGGTATAGTGATAGTGCAGCTGCTGGTGCCCAATCCGGTTTCCCACGCACCCAAAGGCGATACTCTGGCAGCGCCGGCGCGTATTGTGCAGATGCTGAAAAACCCGCAACTGGTGCGTCTGGATGCCGGTATCTTTATTCTGCATCTGGTACTGACCGCTGTGTTTGTGGCGCTGCCGCTGGATCTGGTGGATGCGGGATTTGCCAAAGAGCAGCACTGGAAACTCTACTTCCCGGCCTTTATCGGCGCCTTCTTCCTGATGGTGCCGCTGATTATCATTGGTGTGAAACGCAGGAATGCCAAAGGCATGTTCCAGCTGGCACTGGTGATATTGCTGGTCTCACTGGGGCTGATGGCGGCCTTTTCGCATTCGCTGGTGTGGCTGAGTGTGGCTGTGGTGCTGTTTTTCACCGGCTTTAACTATCTGGAAGCCTCTTTGCCGAGTCTGATCGCCAAGTTCTGCCCTGTGGGCGAGAAGGGCACTGCCATGGGGGTGTACTCTACCAGCCAGTTCCTCGGCGCCTTCTGCGGCGGTCTGATTGGCGGTGTGGCTTATCAGTGGCTGGGTGCCACCGGGGTGTTTCTGGCGGCCATGGTATTGATGCTGGTATGGCTGCTGCTGAGCCTGGGAATGCAAAATCCTGTGCTGCTGAAAAGTTACACGCTGGAGGCTCAGGTGGCCGGGAAAGAGCAGGCCAGAGCCATGGCTGAGCAGTTGTCCAAATTGGATGGTGTAGCGGAAGCCATTGTTGTGCTTGAGGAAAAAGTTGCATATTTAAAAGTCGATGAGCATTTCGATTTGAGACAGGCCCGAGCTGTGTTAGGCTCTGCCAATTAAACAGATTTTTCGTGATAAATCGCAGGAGATTTTGATGGCCAGTCGTGGTGTGAATAAAGTGATTCTTGTAGGTAACCTGGGACAAGACCCAGAGGTGCGTTATATGCCAAATGGCAACGCAGTTGCCAACGTCACTGTGGCTACCAGCGAAACCTGGAAAGATCAGCAAGGTCAACAGCAGGAACGTACCGAATGGCACCGTGTGGTGGTGTTCGGCAAACTGGCTGAAATCGTGGGTGAATACCTGCGTAAAGGTTCTCAGGTTTACTTTGAAGGTAAACTGCAGACCCGTAAGTGGAAAGATCAGAGCGGCCAGGACAGATATACTACTGAAATCGTGGTCGATCAGAGCGGCAGCATGCAGATGCTGGGCGGCCGTGCTCAGGGTCAGGGTGGCCAGCCGCAGAATGGCGGTGGCAACAACTATGGCCAGTCAAACCAAAACCAGTATGGTGGTGGTCAGCAACAACAGTATCAGCCAGCCCAGAGCGGTGGTTATGGTCAGCAGCAGGCTGGCTATGCACCGCGTCAGCAGCAATCTGCGCCACAGCAGCCTGCTTATCAGCCAGCACCTGCTCAGGCAGCTCCGGCGCAGCAGGCTCCGGCTCAGCGTCCTGCACCACAGCCTCAGCAGCCAGCGCAGCAGAACTACACGCCGGATCTGGATGACGGTTGGGATGACGATATCCCATTCTGATCCCAAAGGATTTGAATTTCTGACAAAACCCCGCATGATGCGGGGTTTTGTGTTTTTGGGGCATAGGTTGTCAGGGGAATAACCAAAGAGCTGTAGCTGAGGCGCTGTAAATTCGGGCAAAAAAAAACTGCCGGCCATCGGAGGTTATGACAGCCAGCAGGGCAACTTGCAAAAGTAATTTTTAGGTGGGGAGATAACACTTCAGCGCTTATCAGTTGCCAACAGCTGTATCTGACGGTCTGCTCTCACGGTCAGCTCAGACCTCTGGCGTTTTAGCGCTAACTGTTTAGCCTGGTTGCTTTTTTTGAGGAAGCCACCACTCATGACGCTGAATCTCTGGTTGTTGTCGAAGTTATAGGTTGCGCTGCGGATTTTTACCGCTAAAAGATTTTGAAAATAATTGAACCTTTTAAAATCAAATAGTTATTAGAGATTGTGATGGGCTATCGCTGAGGGGACAGTGGGATATATTGGGCCAGCAGTTCATACAACTCGTCCTGATCGACGGCCACGCCCTGAGCACCATGCTTGTGTACCAATTGCTGTTGAGCTTCTGAAGGGACAATCGTATACAGCAGATACGGGGTTTCATTGCCGGACCGGCGCATCTGATCGACCAGTTTCATTCCGGCAAGAGGCTCATCCTGCCTGCCCATATCAGAAATCACTACATCGTAGTGATACATTGCCAGCAACATGAGTGCATCTGAAGTGTTGGCCGCGGTGTAAACGGCCATTCCCTGACGCTGCAGGTATTCACGCTCTGCCAGATTATTTTCCGGATGATCATCCACCCACAGTACCCTGGCCTTGATTTCTCTGGGCTCCGCCAGATTGAGAGAGTCAGTGGCATCGGTTGCCAGAAATAATCGGCTTGTCAGTGCAAGCAGGAGAATGATTATCAGCGCTACCGGCCACAACCGATGTATTCGTTTTGCCGGTGCGGCTGGCGTTGACACCGGCTGGCTGACGCTTTCGCTTTTCAGTATTGACAATACTTCCGCCGACAGCCGATAGCCACGACCATGCAGTGTCTGAATAACGGGAAAATCGGCGCCGGCAGATTTCAGCAGTTTGCGGGTATCGGAGATCAGTCGCGAGATAGACCAGTCACTGACGACTGTGTCAGGCCAGAGAGTGTCCAGCAGCGTTTGTTTATCAACATATTCGGGAGCATGTTCGATAAGCAGTAACAACAGATTGAGAATGCGCTCATCGCAGTTCAGCATACGCCCCTGATAGCTGAGACTCTGGGTCCGGGTGTCGAGCACAAAGTGATCAAACCGGTAGCGCATCATTTCTCCCACGTGATTCGGTGATTGTGTAAAACTTATTCAAACACTGTCACTTAGCAGCAGTCAAATGCAATCCGGTGACAGCATATCAGGGGTTGATTATATAACTTGGCCATCTGTGTGCTTATTCGTGACACAGGGCGTTGTCAGCGTCTGCGCTCTGCACTAGAATCTGCTCCCTTTTTCGCCAACACAGTGTCAATGATGCAGTCTCAATCCAACACCTTTATGCCCTGGCTCAGAGTATTTCTGATGGCCCTGGCCGCCTTTATTTTCAATACCACGGAATTTGTGCCTGTCGGTATGCTGGCAAATCTGGGTGACAGTTTTGGGATGCGCGCTGAAGAAGTGGGTCCCATGTTGACCATTTACGCCTGGATTGTGGCGCTGGCATCCCTGCCTGCCATGTTGCTGCTGGCCGAGGTCGAACGCCGACGACTGCTGTTGTGGGTATTTACCCTGTTTGTGGCCAGCCACATGGTGTCCGCGGTGGCCAGCAGTTACACCATGCTGCTGGTATCCCGGGTGGGTATCGCGCTGGCACACTCAGTGTTCTGGTCGATTACCGCCGCCATGGCGGTGCGTCTGGCACCGCAGGGTAAAAGCGCCCAGGCGCTGGGGCTGCTGGCAACCGGCACGGTATTGGCTATGGTGCTGGGGATCCCGCTTGGGCGAGTGGTGGGAGAATGGTTTGGCTGGCGAACCACCTTCGCCGCAATTGGCGTGACCGCGGCGCTGGTGATGCTGGCGCTGTGGCGCTGGTTACCGGCCATGCCGGTGGTCAACAGTGGCAGTCTGGCCAGCCTGCCGTTGATTGCCCGCAACAAGCCCCTGCTGTGGCTGTATCTGCTGACCGTTATAGTGGTGACCGCCCAGTTTACCGGTTACACCTATCTGGAACCCTTGGTGCAGCAGGTGTGGCATTACCGTGGCGATATCACCACCTGGGTGCTGTTGGTGTATGGTGGCGCTGGGATCATCGGCAGTCTGCTGTTTAGCCGTCTGCAGCCGGTTCACCCGAACCTTCTGTTGCTGGGTGGTTCAGCCCTGCTGGCACTGTGTCTGGGATTGCTGTCACTGTCTCAGCTGCCGTTGCCACAACTGCTGTCGCTGGCAGGTGTGTGGGGCATAGCCATGATGCTGGTGGCGCTGGCCATGCAGGCCAGAGTGCTGCAATACGGCGCCAACGCGACCGATATCGCCATGGCCATCTACTCGGGTATTTTCAACGTGGGGATAGGCGGCGGAGCCCTGCTGGGCAGTCAGGTCGCCATGCATTGGGGCGTGGCCAATAATGGGCTGGTGGCCGTGGGGGTTATCAGTCTGGCGCTCGTGCCGCTCTGGTATTTGCTGCGCCGCCATCGCCGTGGCAATCCGGATACAGACTCAGAATGGGTGCAAATGCCTTCATAAGCAAAGCGCCCGAATACGGGCAAGGTCATGATCCCAAAGTATGCGCCCAAACAAATCAGGACAATAAAAAAGCCGCTGAATCCCGTTCAGCGGCTTTTTTGGCCGATACGAGCGGTTAAATGATTGGCGGCTTAAATCGCCCAGCCACCGGCGTAGAAGGCAACCAGCGCAGCGGTCAGCACCAGAATGCCGGGGCTGACTTTGCGCCACTCACCGGCGACCAGCCGACCGCACACCAGACACACGAAGCCCAGCATAATGCCGGTGACTATGTTGGCGGTCAGTACGATAAACACGGCGCACACCAAGCCGGAGAGGGCATCAACCGAGTCGTTGAAATCCAGCTTGCTGACATTGCTCAGCATTAGCAAACCCACATACATCAGCGCCGGCGCGGTGGCATAAGCCGGTACCAGATAGCTGATGGGTGAGATAAACAGCAGCAGCAAAAACAGCACGCCGACCACCACTGCGGTCAGGCCGGTTTTGCCACCCGCGGCAGTACCGGCGGCCGATTCGATATACACAGCCGCTGGCGAGCCGCCGACCACACCTGAGACTATGCTGCTGACCGAGTCTGAGGTCAGCGCCTTGCCGCCGTTGATGATGTTGCCGTCTTTATCCAGCAGATTGGCCTGGCCTGCCAGTGCGCGGATGGTGCCGGTGGCATCGAATACCGCCGTCATCACCAGCGCCAAAACGCTTGGCAGAATGACAGGGTTCAGCGCGCCCATGATATCCATGGTGCCAAACAGTGAGGCATCGCCGCTGATCTCAGGCATGGCGAAGAAACCGTGGAACTTTACATTGGGGTCGAAGATCAGGCCTATAACGGAAATGGCCACAATCACCAGCAGAATGCCGCCGGGGACACGGCGTTTTTCCAATCCCAGAATCGCCGCCAGACCGAGCACCGACAGGATCACCGGCAGTGAGGTGAAATCACCGAACTGAATTGGCAGGCCATTGCCCGGATTTTTGACAATCAGTCCGGCGCTGTTGGTGGCGATCAGCAGCAAAAACAGGCCAATACCGATACCGGTACCGTGGGCGATGCCCATCGGCAGGTGAGTCAAAATCCACTGGCGCAGGCCGGTGACAGTAATGGCGGTAAAAGCCACACCCATCAGGAATACCGCACCCAGGGCTACCGGGATAGAGATTCCCTGGCCCAGCACCAGACTGAAGGCGGTAAAGGCGGTCAGCGAGATGGCGCAGCCAATAGCCATTGGCAGGTTGGCCCACAGGCCCATCAGCAATGAACCGAAGGCTGCGACCAGACAGGTGGCCACAAACACTGAGCCCTGATCAAAGCCCGCGGCGCCCAGCATGCTGGGCACCACTATGACTGAATAGACCATCGCCAGAAAGGTGGTCAGGCCGGCCAGCAGCTCCTGGCGCACATTACTGCCCCGGGCAGAGATGGCGAACCACTGGTCCAGTGGTCCGGTGGGCGGGGTGTTGGTCTGCGCGAAGGCTTGTGCCTGCGGATTATTGTTTGTTGTTTTATCAGACATGGTTGGTTCCACTCTGGAGTTGTTGAGGTTGTGGGCAATCTGCCAGCGTCTGGGCTGGCGCTCAGGTGCTGGCATAAGAGGAAACTTGGCACTGCAAAAGTGCGCTGTTCAAAGTGGCGCGAATTATATCTGGCTGATCGGCGTGAAGGTGAATAATTTCAGCAAAACCCCCTGCGGGATACGCAAATTGTGGACGGGCACAAACACGGCTGCCGTCGGGATTTGCGTTTGATCCCTGTTAGTCTGTAAAGCGTGGGAATTGTGTTTGACTCACCTCGCGGCCCAGCGATCAGATTTCCGAGTCCTGATCAAACAGCGGCAGCGGGTTCAGTTCATTTTCTTCCTGTATCCTGGCAGCATCCATCACCGCAGATTTAGGCTCGATACGCCGGGCGATAATGGTGACGCCCTGGGTAAAACTGTAACCATAACCATAGCCGCCGCTTTCAAAGACGCTGCCGGAGCCGTGGATCGCCGCGAAATCATATTTACCTGAGGTAATAGGCATGATTGACTGCACCTCGTAACCCTCGGTATTCAGGGTTTCCACGGCAGCAGCAATATCCCGGCTCAGACGTTCACCATCGACCAGCGAGTCAGACTCTCCGGGGGATTTCTTTTTCGACCAGGCATCGGCGGCCTTGCCGGGCAGGGTCTGAAAATGAGCGGGTACATACAGGACTTTATTCATGGGCTGACTGTTTTTTGATTAATTTGCCTGCCATTGTGCATCGCTTTGCGCGGCTTGCCAAAACCTGATTGCCAAAAAATACTTGTTCAGATTTCGGTTGTTACCCCCTTGTCAAACTCGTTAAGGTGATGGCAGGAACAGCGGGAGGCCAGTTGATGCGGATTGAAGACAAGCAGTTGCAGGACAGATACTATCAGGCGCTGATCGCCAGAGACGCCAGCTATCTGGGCAGTTTTTATGTGGGGGTAAAGACCACCTCCATCTTCTGCATTGCTACCTGCCGGGCCCGTAAACCCAGGCGCGAAAATGTGGAGTTTTTCGACACATTAAAAAGCGCCATGGACAATGGTTATCGTCCCTGTAAAGTGTGCCGGCCGGCGGAAAATGCCTGTCAGGCACCGGCGGAGATTGCCCGGGCCATCGAAGAGGTGCGGGCCAATCCCAAACAGAAGGTCGGTGATGCCCGGTTGCGGCAAATGGGCATAGCACCGGAGAAAATCCGCCGCTGGTTCAATAAACACTATGGCATGACCTTTCAGGCATTCCAGCGTATGTACCGGATAAACAACGCCATGACAGAACTTAAACAGGGCCGCAGCGCCACCGATTCCGCCTTTGATTCAGGCTATGACTCGCTCAGCGGTTTCGGTTACACCTTCAAAAAATACACAGGCAAGGCGCCGAGCGAGCTCACTACATCACCATTGCTGATCGATCGCTTTACCACCCCTTTGGGGCCCATGTTTGCCTGCGCCAGCGAGCAGGGGCTGTGTCTGCTGGAGTTTGTTGACCGGCGCATGTTGGAGACCGAATTTGAAGATCTGCAGCGTCGCCTCAAGACCTGCATTCTGGCCGGGGAAAACACCTTTATCCGTCAGGCCAAAGCTCAGCTGGCTGAATACTTTGCCGGTGAGCGGCAGACCTTTGATATTGCGCTGCACACCCCCGGCACTGAGTTTCAGAACAGGGTGTGGCAGGCACTGCAGCAGATTGATTATGGCGATACCGCCAGCTATCAGCAGCAGGCAGAAAAGCTGGGTAATCCCAAGGCGGTGCGGGCGGTGGCTACAGCCAATGGCATGAATCGGCTGGCAATTATCATTCCCTGTCACAGAGTCATAGGCAAAGATGGCAAGCTGGTGGGCTATGCCGGTGGTCTTGAGCGTAAACGCTGGCTGCTGACGCACGAAGCCAAAGTGGCAGGTAAGGTATTCACCCTTGAATTTTAGTGGCGTACAGCATTGGTGATTGACGAAAACGGGCAGTTACAGCTGCAGTGACGCAGATTTATCCGACTGCGTTATCTGGCGCCATGCCAGCCAGGCGTGATCGGCCAGTGCCAGCATGTCGCTGTCTTCACTGGTGTCGCCATAGGCATGAATAGCGTTAAATGCGGCTAAATCGAATGTCTCCCGGATGCGGCGGGCTTTTTCAGCGCAGCAGCAGTCTTTGCCCAGATAGTTGCCGGTCAGTCTGCCATTGCGGGTTTCTACCCGGGAGCACAGCAGCTGCATATTCTGCGCCTGAGTCCAGGGCTGCAGGTACAGATCCAGCGAAGCTGATACCAGCACCAGGGTATCGCCTCTTTGCCTGTGCCACGCTATCGCCCGCTGTGCCTGCGGGCGGATAAATCCCGGCAGCAGGGTGTGCGCATACCACTCGCCCTGCTGTTGCATGGTCTTGGCATCTTTGCCTCCCAACGCATATTTCAGCGCGATATGACGGGCGCTGGACGCTGACATCAGCCCAGATTGATAACCCCATTTGGCGCTCAGCAATGGCAGGGCAAACGCCAGTTTGCGCCTGTTTGAGGTGGACAGATGAATGAAGGTGCTGAAGCTGTCGGTATCTGTCATGGTGCCATCGAAATCAAATAGCGCGAGATCCATCATCCGGTTTTATTCAGAAAGGTATTGGCGGCAATGTTAACCCTGACAGAGTCGTTTGACTAATCTTCTGAAAATTCTGATAAAGCCCACTCCGACGCAAACACCCCAGATCAGACCGACAAAAAAGTGATCGAAAATATGCCATGACTGCCAAAGCCAGGATTCTGATCCTGCCACGGCGTTCAGAGTCGATACCCCATAGCTGAAACCCAGAATTGCACCAATCATGCCGGGTACCATCAGGGCCACAACGAGCATCCCGTATGACGTTGAAAGCTCTAGCCATTTGGTTTTACGATTGATTGACTGCAAAGAAGACATGAATAAAAAGCAGATAGATATTGTGTAAAGCCGCAATTGTCCCGCATAGCCTGCTGCCTGTCATCAAACTTCTTATTCAGTTTCAGTGAGTTGTCCTGGTTCCCCGGTGAAAAAAACTTAATAGCTGCGACACAGGCCTTTCATCTGCAGCGTTCTAGACTCTCCATCAAAGTTTGCAGGCGTATCATAGGCTTGCAGTAAAGAGGGAATAAACTAGTCCTTGTGGAGTGCGTTGTTCCTTCATAGACCAAGATGAAAGGTGTTGTTATGAAGAAACGTTATTTACTGCCATTGCTGGTGATGAGCCCAGCTGTATTTGCCGCCCAGAATGCCAACGTGGAATATGATGTTGCTGCAGTTGAAGTGGACTCTCCCAATGGCGTAGAAGTGATGGCAGTAGGCGATGAAGTTGAACTGCCAGTAAAAAGCAACAGCGGTATTTACGCTGGTCTGGAATATGGTATCGGCGCGGTAGATCAGGATATTCATACCAATTTTGCCGGTGACAATGTCAACCTCAAGCCCGGCGGCCGCACTGATATCGGTGGTGCCTTCATCGGTTATCGTTTCGAAAACAACTTCGGTGTGGAATTTGGCTACAACCAGTACAAGGCCAAAGATTCTCATGGCGAAAACATGGGTGTGACCAAACACGACTTCGGCAATGGCGCCGGTGCTGTTGATGCTACCCATGAACGTGGTTGGGATGCCAACACCAAGGCACATCAGTACATCATCAAGCCTGTGTACTTTATGCCACTGACTGACAGCCTGACCCTGAAAACCGGTCTGGGTCTGACCATGACTCAGTATCACTACACCTCAGGCAGCGCCGATGAATATGAAGCGGTTGCCAACGATGATATTGAACAAACTGTTTCCCGCGTGGGTGGTGAACACCGTACTGAAAATGCCGTGGGTGGTATTGCCAGTGTTGGTTTGAACTACAACGTTTACAAAGGCCTGGATCTGGGTGTGACCGCTCAGTATCAGATTGACCATGTTGCTAACGCCAGCGAACTGCTGTTCAGCGCAACTTATCAGTTCTGATCCCGGCTTTGACTTCGGAGTCGGCCTGCGTCTGACTCCTTGTTTCATCTCATTATTTTCCTCTTTATACCGATTTCCTGGGTATTGGGCATGGCTTCCCCCTCAATTTGAAGCCATGCCTTTTTGTTTTCATGGTTGAGATCAGTTAAAGCGGGCGATGGAATAGGGCCTCAGGCTGACCGCCGGAGTGTTCCCCAGTAGTTCGTCTGCCAGCAGCTCAGCACTGAACGCCGCCAGTGTCAGCCCCAGATGCTGATGGCCGAAATTGAAAAATACCCTGTCATGCCCCGGCGCCTTGCCAATCACCGGCAATGAATCCGGCAATGTCGGCCGAAAGCCCATCCAGCGTTTATCTGCATCGTGCTTATCATCCCGCAACTCCGGCCAGATACTTTCCCCCAACTGCCTCAGCCTGTCGGCCCGCACATAGTTGGGCGCCTGCGCCAGTCCGGCAAACTCCACCGTACCGGCCAGCCGCAGCCCGTCACTCATGGGGGTGAGAATGAACTTCTTCTCATAGGAGGTGATCGGCATAAGCGGCATGTGCTCGCTGCTGACCATATAGTGATAGCCGCGCTCGGTATCCAGTGGCACTTGATATCCCAGTCCCTGGCACAGGGATTTGGAAAATGCGCCGGTGCAAACCACCAGGCTGTCGGCGGTCAGCAGACCAAGGTCGGTCACCAGCTGCACTTTCTCATTATGCGCATCAATGCGGATCACTTCGGCCTGCATAAAGGTCACGCCCAATTCACAGGCGTGGCGATACAGTGCCTGACTGAGCTGATAAGGGCTGGAGGTATGCCCCACCTGAGTGAAGTGCAGCGCATGGGTGATATTGCCGTGCAGTCCGGGTTGCAGAGCATCAAGGGCATCGCGCTCCAGCAGCTCCACTTCGACCTCCTGACTTTGATACATGGCCTGAATGGCTCTGGCTGTGCTCAGGCTGGGGGACTCAAAGGTCAGCAAACTGCCGTGGCGGATGAGCAGTTCGCGGCAGTTCGACTGGCTGACCAATCGCTCCCAGGCAGCCAGTGCACCCTCATTCAGCGCCCGCAGTGAGGCGGTATTTCGTTTGAATACGGCCGGGCGCATATTGGCCAGAAATCGCATAAACCAGGGGATCGCCCTGAACATATAGCCAGGACTGATGCGCAGCGCCCCCAGAGGATCGAGCAACATACGCGGCAACTGCGGCAACAGGGATGCCTGCGCCAGCGGGAATACCTGCTCGGTGGCAAAGTGTCCGGCGTTGCCTTTGGAGCAACCTTCACCGATGCCGAGCCTGTCGACCAGAGTCACCTGCACCCCCTGACGCTGCAGCGCAATGGCGGTGCACAGGCCGATCACCCCGGCGCCCACCACAATGCAATGCCGGGATGCGCTATGGCTGGTATCCCGCGCTGAGTCCTTAGCTGCACCCGGAGATGCACTCTGATCAGGCTCGGAAGTCAGTGCGGGTGCTTGTTGTTGCTGTGTTGTCATGTTTGTTAAAAGATCGCTTGATTTTGTATACAATATACTCTAGCTTGAAAAACAGTCAATCACCCAGCCCCCCATTTTTAGTGGCGGCTGGGTGTCAGCATGTTCAGTCAGTATTTTTCAGGAGCAACAAGTCAATGAGACCAGATTGGCAAGGGGTATATCCGGCGGTATCAACCCAGTTTAAGGCGGATGATTCCATCGATTTTGAGCAGAACGCCAGCATGTGGGAAAGCCTTATTCAGGATGGCGTACACGGCATTATTGTGTGCGGCACAGTGGGTGAAAACTGTCAGCTGTCGGCCGAAGAAAAGCGCCAGGTGATGCGCGCTGCGGTGGAAGTGGTTGCCGGGCGGGTGCCGGTGATCTGCGGTGTGGCCGAGACCACCACAGCCGCCGCGGTGCAGTTTGCCCAAGATGCAGAAGCGATTGGCGTCAATGGCCTGATGGTGCTGCCGGGCATGGTGTACCGCTCCACCGAAGCTGAGGCGCTGGTACATTACCAGACTGTCGCCCGCGCCACTGCTTTGCCCATCATGATCTACAACAACCCTGTGTCCTACGGCGTGGATGTGTCCATTGACGGCATGCGGGTGCTGGCCAATGAGCCCAACATAGTTGCCATCAAGGAGTCCACCACTGACACCCGCCGCATCACCGAGCTGTACAACGCCTTTGGTGATCGCTTTATCGTGTTTAGCGGGGTGGATGATATCGCGCTGGAGAGCCTGATGCTGGGCGCGACCGGCTGGATCTCCGGGCTGACCAACGTATTCCCCCGCGAGTCGGTGGCCATTTACACCCTGGCGCAGCAGGGCCGCTATCAGGAAGCGCTGGAGATCTGGCGCTGGTTCCTGCCTTTGCTGCGGCTGGATACCATTCCAACCCTGGTGCAGTGCATCAAGTTCGCCGAGCAACTGGCCGGTCGCGGCTCTGAGCGGGTGCGGGCACCGCGTCTGCCGCTGGCGGGGGAAGAGCGCGCCTATGTGGAGCGTATCTACCGTGAAGCACTGCAAAGCCGTGTCGATCTGAGCAAATTTGGGCTTTGAGCTCACCGGAGCCGGGGTTGTGTCCCGGCTCAAGGAGTATGCTGATGAATAAAGGTACCTTTTTCTGTATTGATGCCCATACCTGTGGCAATCCGGTGCGGCTGGTGACTTCGGGTCATCCGGTGCTGGAAGGCGAGACCATGGGCGACAAGCGGCTGCACTTCATGCGGGAATTTGACTGGATCCGCCAGTCGCTGATGTTCGAGCCAAGGGGCCACGACATGATGTCCGGCTCCTTCCTCTATCCGCCCTGCAGTGACAACGCCGATGCGTCCATCCTGTTTATCGAAACCTCCGGCTGCCTGCCCATGTGCGGTCACGGCACCATAGGCACCATTACCGCCGCGCTGCAGGCCGGGCTGCTCAAGCCCCGTGTGCCGGGCAAGCTGGTGATCGATGTGCCGGCCGGGCAGATCCGGGTGGAATATCAGATGACCGGCGATAAGGTGGACTGGGTCAAAATCTTCAATGTGCCGGCCTATCTGGCCCACAAAGACATTGAAATTGACGTGCCTGAACTGGGGCGTATCACCCTGGATATCGCCTATGGCGGCAACTTTTACGCCATTATCGAGCCGCAGCCAAACTTCCCCGGCATAGATCAGTGGACGCCGGGGGAGATCCTCAAATACAGCCCGCTGGTGCGCGAGATAGCCGGTAAGGCGGTAGAGTGCGTGCATGTGGAGGACCCCAAGGTGCGCGGCCTGAGCCATGTGCTCTGGAGCGGCAAACCCAAAACACCTGGCTCCAGCGTGGCCAACGCGGTGTTTTACGGCGACAAGGCGATTGATCGCAGCCCCTGTGGCACCGGCACCTCGGCGCGCATGGCCCAGTTGCATGCCCGTGGCCGGTTGCAGCCGGGTGAGCGGTTTGTGCACGAGTCCATCATCGGCAGTCAGTTCGTTGGCACCATAGAAGAGGTCACCGAAATCGGCGGCGTCACCGCCATCCGCCCCTCCATTCAGGGCTGGGCCAAAGTCACCGGCTACAACCAGATCCTGGTGGACGACGACGATCCTTATGTCAACGGATTTCAATTAGTTTAAGGAAAGGTGCGAGCCAGTCCCGTGGGTGCTCTGCGAGGACTTGTTCGTACCTTCCCTGGAGGAAACAGGATGCTGAGTGGACTCAGTTTTATCAATAATCAATGGGTGGCCGGCGAGCAGGGCAGTTTCACCGCCATCAATGCGCTGGACCACAGCGTTATGGCGCCGCAGTTCCACAATATCAGTCAGGCGCAGCTGCTGCAGGCCTGTGAGCAGGCGTGGCAGGCATTTCTGCAATATCGGCAGGTCAGCCGCGCCGATCGCGCCGCCTTCCTCAGTGGTATTGCCGATGAGCTGCAGGCCAGAGAAGCTGAGCTGGTGGCTCGCACGCCGCTGGAAACCGGCCTGCCTGAGCTGCGCATCAAAGGCGAGCTGGGTCGCACTGTCGGTCAGCTGCGGCTGTTTGCCGGCAATCTGCGCAGGGACGATGACTATATCGCCCAGGATCAGCCGCTGCCTGAGCGCACGCCGCTGCCAAGGCCGGATCTTAAGCTGAAGACCATCCCCCTGGGCCCGGTGGCGGTGTTTGGCGCCAGTAATTTTCCGCTGGCCTTCAGCGCTGCCGGTGGCGATACCGCCTCGGCGTTGGCGGCCGGTTGCCCTGTGGTATACAAGGCCCATACGGCCCATCCGGGGACCAGTGAAATCGTGGCTCAGGCCATAGAAGCTGCGATTGCCCGCTGCAATATGCCAGCCGGTGTGTATCAACTGCTGCAGAGTAAAGACTATGACATCAGCCATGGGCTGGTGCAGCATCCGCGCATGCAGGCGGTGGGTTTTACCGGCTCGTATGCTGTGGGCATGGCGCTGCAGGAGAGTATCAGGCAGCGCCAGCAGCCAATCCCCTTCTATGGCGAGCTGGGCTCTATCAACCCGCAGCTGCTGCTGCCGGGGGCGGTCTCTTCAGGCAAGCAGGGTGACAATGGCAATGACGCTGCGCTGGCCGCTACCTTTGTCGGCTCGCTGAATCTGGGCGCCGGGCAGTTCTGTACCAATCCGGGATTGTGGCTGGTGAGCGAATCTGAAGCTGATGCCTTTGCTCAGGCGGTGGCCCGCGAGGTGGAGCACGCTGCGCCCCAGCCCATGCTGACGCCGGCTATCCTCAGTGCTTATCAGCAGGGCTGTGCGCGGTTGCATCGCCACGCCACTTTGCTGGCCAGTGGTCAGGGCGAGGATAAGCGCTGCAGCACTCAGGTGTTTGTGACTTCTGCCGTTGAGTTTATGGCCAATAAAGCGCTGCATCAGGAGGTGTTTGGTCCGGCCGCGCTGATGGTGACCTATAAAGATACGGCTGAGCTTGAGCAGCTGCTGGCCGGACTGGAAGGTCAGCTGACCGCCAGCATCCATGGCAGCGATGCACTTATTGCGGCCAACCGCAATCTGGTTGAGTCCCTGTCCTATCTGGTTGGCAGGCTTATCTTCAACCAGATGCCTACCGGGGTGGAGGTGTGTGATGCCATGATGCACGGCGGCCCGTTCCCCAGTTCCACCGATGTGCGCAGCACCTCGGTGGGCAGTCAGGCGATTGCGCGTTTCCAGCGGCCTTTGTGTCTGCAGAATACGCCATCAACACTGGCTGAATAGGCGTTATCTGCATCGCTGCTGCGGCTATCTGTGCTGTTGCCAGCAGGGATGTTGGGAGTAGGTGTCTGGCTGATGGCTCAGGCATTCCGAGGCTTTTGTTGTCAGAAGTTTTGGCTTTCAACAAGCTCAGGCGTTGGAGATTTCATTCCGCCACTTCCTTTCAGGGCCAGCACTGTCTGGCCTTTTTTTAATGAGTTACATACACTGCTCAGACTTTTTATACAAAATGCAAAGTGACCATGAAGATTACCTACAAGACTCGTACTCAGTTTGTGGTGGATGCCATTCGCGAGAAAATTCTGTCGGGTGAACTGACCGCAGGCCAGCCACTGCGCCAGGCGGCGCTGGCCGAGGAACTGGATGTCAGCCGCATTCCGGTGCGCGAGGCGCTGTTGCAGCTGGAAGCTGAAGGTCTGGTGAAGTTTCAGGCCCACAAGGGCGCCACGGTCACTGAGCTGGATGCCGACTATCTGGATGAGCTGTGCGATATGCGGGTGCTGCTGGAAACCGATTTGCTGGCGCGCTCTGTGCCCAATATGACCGCCGCCGATTTTGATGAGGCCGAACTGCAATTGGCAGCACTGGAGCAGGCATTTGCCGATGGCAGTATTAATCAATGGGCTGAACTCAATACCCGCTTTCACCTGTTTCTGTACAAGGGCGCCAGACGGCCCCAGACCATGGATATTGTCGGCAATCTGAACAAGAATGCCGACCGCTATATCAGCCTGCACCTGCTGCTGGCCGATGGCATCAAGAAATCCGGCGGCGAGCACAGACAGCTGATCGATCTGTGTCGTCACGGCCAAATCGAGCAGGCCTGCAGTCTGCTCAAACACCATATCCTCAGCGCCGGCAATGAAATCAAAGCCATGATGCGCGATGGCAGTATCTGATCCCCCTGCTTTTTACACTCTGTGGTGAGTCGCCTTAACGGTTTTCACCACAGAGCACTTCGCTGCACAGAGGTCCCACGCTCTTCTCTGTGTTCTCAGTGTCCTCTGTGGTTAAGTGCTTTTCTGTTTTAACGCTCACACCACAGAGCGCTTCGCTGCACCGAGGTCACAGAGGAAAAGCAAAGACGGTATTCAGCGCGCTTCTCTTCTCTTAATTCTATGTGACCTCTGTGGTGAGTGGCTTTTATCGCTTTTGTCCGTGGCTTCAGTCGCTTTGTTCACGTCATCAGTCGACACGGGCGGTGAGTTTATACACCAGATTGGCGGCCACCAGATCCGACAGGGCGGTGCCCACTGACTTGAACAGGGTGATCTCTGCCTCTGACTGGCGGCCCGGCGTGCTACCCAGTGCATGCTCGTGTTGCCCGTCAGCCTTCACTCTGGCGGCGCACAGCTCGGCCAGTTCTGCGCAGATCTGCCCCTCATCAAATACTCCCTCACTGATGGGAATAAGCAGCTCACCGGCTTCGTTCAGTACATTGGTTTTACTGTCTACAAACACCCGGCTGCGCACTATGCTGGTGCTGTCGCACTCGCGACAGTGAGCATGGTGATTGCCAATCAAATCCACATGGGTACCGGGGGAGAGCCAGTTGCCGTCAAACAGCGGTGTTGGGCTGCCGGTGGCGCAGCTGATGGTATCGGCACTGGCGAGGGTGGCCTCATCGCTCTGGCCCGCGCACCAGTGAATATCCGGGCGCTGCGGCTGTAATTCGGCCAGCAACGCCCTGACCTTGTCGGCACTGCGGCCAATAATGGTCACCTTGTTATAGTCGCGCACGCTCAGGTGCGCCTTAATCATATAGCTGGCCAGCTTGCCTGTGCCAAATAGCACCAGATGGCGCGCATCGGGGCGGGCGAGCATATCCGCCGTCAGCGCCGATACCGCCGAGGTGCGCCACAGGGTCACGCTGCTGCCGTCAACCAGAGCCAGGGGGACGCCATGGCGACGGTCAAACAGCATGATTTTGGAGTACAGGGAGTCGTAGCCTTCGCTGGCATTGTTTGGGAAATAGGTAAAGGATTTCACCCCAATGACCTCTTCATCCCAGGCGGGCAGCAGGGCAAAAGCGTTGTGGCTGCCGTCGCCCGGTGCCAGTTCAAACACCTGGCGTCTGGGCATGGTGAACTGGCCGGCGAAACTCTGCAGCAGCGCGGGCAACAAGCTCTGGTAACTGAGCGAGGCGGCCACCTGCTCCCTGTCGATAATCTTCATTCCCTGATCTCTTAATGTGTTAAGGCTGTCAGCCCTTAGGGCTCTAAAATCATCGGCTTGGGCGCGCGGGTCAGCAGTTCATAGCCAGTGTCTGTCACCAGAATGTCCTCCTCAAGGCGCACGCCGCCATAGCCCGGGATATAAATGCCCGGCTCTATGGTGATGATATTGCCTGCCTGCAGCACATGGTCACAGCCGGGTTTGATAAAAGGCTGCTCGTGCAGGAACAGGCCGACCCCATGGCCCAGTCCCTCGCCGACGAATTCGGCAAATGGTGAGGCCTGCAAAATGCGGTTGCTGGCATTCAGTGCCTCGATGGCGGGCACCCCGGCTTTCACTGTGTCCATGGCGGCCTGCTGCGCCTCGGCCACTGTGTTGTAGATAGCAATTTGCTTGTCTGAAGCCTCACCATAGAGATAGCTGCGGGTCATGTCCGAGCGGTAACCATTAACCACAGCGCCGAAATCCAGGGTGATAAAGTCGCCGGATTTCAGGGTTTGGGCAGAAGGGCTGCCGTGGGGCATGGAGCTACGCTGGGCAAACAGCAAAATGGTGTCAAACGACATGCCTTCAGAGCCCAGCTTTTGCATCCGGTACTCCAGCTCCAGCGCCAGATCCCGCTCGCTGACGCCGGCTTTGAACAGTGGCAAAGTTTGCGCCAGCGCCTCGTCGGCAATGGCGGCCGCAGCGCGGATCTGCGCCACTTCCCACTCATCCTTGACCATGCGCATGCGCTCGACCATGCCGGTAACTGGCTTAAGTTGGTCGCTGGTAAACTTGCCCGCCAGCTCAGCCGCGATGGCCTGCCAGGTCGCGACATCCATATGCGCCGCCTCAAAACCGACTTTGGTTTGTGGGGTGAGGAAGCGGTTGATGCAATGCCCAAGGGATTCGTTATCGCGGTCGCGGCAGATCACCTCAACCCCGACACTCTCGGCTTTGGCGCGCTCGGCATAGCGGTAATCTGAGATTAAAAAGGCATCCTGCTGTGACAGCACCAGATAGGCAGCATGGCCGGAAAAGCCACTGATATAACGAATATTCTCATAGCCAAACAGCAGCAGGCTGTCCAGCCCGCGCGCGGCCATCCCTGCGCGCAGGGCGGCCTGTCTCTTTTCCAGTACGGGTTGCAATTGAGTGTTCATCGAAAAATAAATCCTGTGTTGAGGGGATCGGCGCCGTCCAGATAAAAACTGTGCTGACCAATGACATGGGCAGTTCCGGCGACCCGGGTATTGAGCGCGGCAATGCCGGCAAAGTCAGTCTGGCATGTGGCCGTAACGGTAAAGGGTGATCCCAGAATGCTCTCGATTTGCAGGCGCTCGCCGGTTTGCAATCGTTCCCTGGCATATTCGATGGCGGCGCGGCCACTGACGCCTGTGCCTGTGGGGCTTCTGTCCAGTTCGCCTTCGGCAAAAATACACACATGGCGGCTGTGAGAGCCGCTGTGGGTTTTCTGGCGTTGGGAGGTAAAAATCACCCCGTAGAGGAAGCTTAAATCCGCCTCAAGGGGATGGACTGTGGCCGTGCGGGGATCTTCACAGGCAATCACTGCCGCCTTAATGCGCTTGCCCCAGTCGATAATCTGGTTGGTATTGTCGGGCTCAAGTCTGAGGTCGATAGCGTCGGCATCCACATAGGCATAAAAGGCGCCGCCATAAGCTAAATCGACACTGACTTCACCTATGCCTGCGACCTGCAGGCTGATATCGGCCTGCGCCAGCCAGGAGGGCACATTATCAAACTCGATATGACTGACCTTGCCCCCTGTGACCGTCACCCATGAGTGAATCAAGCCTGCCGGCGCATCGATGCGCAGCGGGTTAACCCCTTCATTGGCCTCGATAACACCCGCCTCCACCGCCGCCTTGGACAGCGCAATAATGGCATGGCCGCACATGCTGCTGTAACCCTCGTTGTGCAGAAACAGCACGCCAAAATCACTGCCTGCGCGCTCTGGCTCGACGATCAGCGCGCCATACATATCCGCATGACCACGAGGCTCAAACATCAGCGCCCTGCGCAACTCATCATGATTGGCCAGGCAGTCCTGCCGCTTGGCCAGAATGGTGTCGCCTTTCAGTTTCGGAAAGCCCGAGGTGATGATGCGCAGTGGCTCGCCGCCGGTGTGCATTTCCAGGGTGGTGATTTGGGCCATGCCAGCCCGGGGCTGCCAGTTGGCAAAGGCATTGCGGTTTGCATTGGCATTGCTGCCTTTGTCTGTTGAAGCAGTGCTATTGGCCGCCGCTGTATCTGGCTTATCGGCCTGTGAGTTGCTCATTCCCTGGGAGTCAGTCATTGCCTGAAGGTTCCATACACGGTGTAATCATGATGAGGGTTAATTGTATACAATATGCGAAAGGTTGATGCAAGTTTGAGCGGCAATCAGGCCATATTGCCGGGATGGCGTTTTTGGGGTGCCTGTTGGCACTGGTGGATGGGGTTGGTTTTAGTGTCGTCTGTTGGTTGCGTGGTGTTAGTGGACTGCGTCCACTTGCCGTTGGCAGGGGCATAGCCAAGCTTCGCTTGGCCGAAGTCGTGGGTTTCCAACCCACATCCGGGCAAAGGGGACTAGGCGGCTTCGCCCCCTTTGCAAACCCCCTGCCGCCCCAGACGGTGCCGACAGCCCCTCGAATTTATGGTGAAAATTGGCTAACGCGACAGACGCTCGATTTACATCCCTGTAAATCCCCCCAGCTCGGCTATCCCGCCTCGCGCTCGTAAGCACATCGCTGCGCGATACTCGCCCCTGATTCGACAGAGCCTGCGAGGAATCTGCCGGACAGGAGTCCAAATGCCATGAAAGGCATGGATGCCTGAGAATGGCCATGCCTCGCTACGCCATTTTCACCAACATTCTTCGACTCTGGCATCCTGCTTCGTCCTACCTTCTGCATCCATGCAGTCGTCGGCGGCACTGATGGGGAATGGTGTATTCCTCCAACTCGTAAATGCCCCAAAGTTGGCTTTCCCCTAAGACACTCTCATTGATGGATGTGCCGAACCATAACGGAAATTGATAGGCCATGACGAAAACTCAAAAGCTGTATGTACGGACAGTATGATTTCAAACGAGACGATTTCGCCGCCCAAAACGGTCAATAATGTGCGCACTATTTCTGAAACACTTTTTGTAACATGAACGATTTCATCAGGTTAAGAGCAGTGCGCGAAACAAAGCGAGCACAAATCATGCGCATGCGCACTTTCCACCCAAGGTGATTTTTGCTAGGTTAAAAATCAATCTAAAAAACAGCGGGTTGCGCGAGATTTTGCCAAGTGATCAGAGGTGAGAAAATGCGCATGCGCACAATACAAATGTTATGTTTTAAGGTAGAAATCGGACATTGGAAAAAATAACCGCCATCGCTACATTCTTTTTTGGAGTTCTATTTGTCGTTGCCGCCATCTTCTTGTTTGTGATGGGCGTTAAGGAACACAAACTAGAATCAAAGGGTTTTAGTTCATGGAGTAAAACTATTTTGGTTATTGGTATTTGCTTGTTTGCTGCCTACAACATATTAATAAGCGGCTACCTGAAAATGATAAATACTGGGATATTAAATTGAGTGTTTTAAAACATAACAAGCCAAGCCAGCGGGAATTTTACTCGCTGAAAAGCGCTCATAAAATCCCCTGCTTGGGACGTTATGTTTGGCGCATCCTCATTGAAGTGATTGAAATCTAGAGACGGAGCTATGAGTAAAGAGATAATCCCAATTAGTCTCTCACAAGAGATATCACTCTCAGATAGTGAAAAAAAAGAATTTACCCGCAGAAGGAAGTCACTGGTATCGGAACTTCGCTGCATAACCGGCCTTCCAGAAGTCGTTTCTGCGCTTAATCAGGATACGGTCTACAAGCTTGTTTTGGCTCCTGAAGGAGCCAAACTGTATAAGGATGCTCAGGGAAATCTGAAAGGCGTGTTCTACAAAGATGGAAAAATTGTTGAACATGCGAAATTTCAGGAGGTTGGACCTTCGATGTTGAAGGCTGCAAAGGCGGTTGGCGCACAAGTTCTTTTAGTGAGCATAGCCATGCAGCTAAACCGTATTGAGGAGCAAGTAAGCAAGATATTTAAAGAGTTTCATGGTGACCGTCTTGCAGAAATTGAAACAGGAAAGTCGCTGTTTCGCCAAGCTTGTGGAATGCATGATTCTGAAAAAAGAGAGCAATTGGCATTACATGCAATAACAGAGTTGACGCGTGGATTTGAAAAAACAGCAAGCGCTTTGTCGAGACAGATCAGCGAGCTTCCAGAACAAAAGCTATCATTTTTTGATAACTGGATTGGAGACAAGTCTAAAGAGGCTGAAGAAAGCCATAAAATGGCTGTTGAGTCATTTTCCGCCTGCTTAAGCGCTCTACAAACTTTGGCCAGATGCCATTTGTTTCTAGAAGAGCGAGAGGTGGCTTTAAGTTCAGTTGACGAAGGGCTAAGCAAAATAGAAAAAGCGGGCGTGGATATAGCATACGTTCGATCAAGATTGGCGCCTAAAATAAATGGCCACTTCCCAGAAGATGGCTGGAAACAGTTTATTGTGTATAGAAAAACATTTGATTCCAGTTCATTTTCTAGCCTTATTCATCCTGAAGAAGATGTTGTAGAGATAGAAATCAAACCCTCAGAGCTTATGGAGAAAAAACATGCAGAAATGTAAGAGCTGCGAAAGAGAGCTTCAGAAAGACGAGATCGATTACTGTCCTTCCTGTGCCTCTAGCAAGTCCCACAAAATCAAGAAAATTATTGAGGTGGCAACTCCTATAGTGATTGCAATAGGCGGAATCGCTTTTAAGCTGCTGAAGAAAAAGTGACTTTTAGTGCGAAGATAAAACATAACAAAGCATTGCAGCGGACAAG